>CAZTPH010000034.1:0-10569 GCA_964614705.1 uncultured Coxiellaceae bacterium | reverse complement strand
AAAGAAGGTCAATCGATTAATTTAGGTGGTGTGTAATTTATGGCAATTATTAAAACTAAACCAACCTCCCCAGCGCGTCGCTTTGTTATCAAAGTTGTTAATCCCAATTTACATAAAGGTAAGCCTCATTCTCCGCTTTTGGTTTCTAAGCAGCGAGGCCGTGGTAGTGCTCGTAACAATATGGGCAGACAAACAGTTAGGCACCATGGTGGGGGTAGCAAAAGATTTTACCGAGTAATAGATTTTAAGCGAATGAAAGATGGTATCCCGGCGGTTGTTGAGCGCTTGGAATATGATCCCAATCGTCGACCCTATATTGCTTTGGTATTATATCGGGATGGTGAGCGCAGATATATTATAGCACCGAAAGATTTAAAAGTTGGTGATGAGATAGTTTCAGGAGTTGATGCTCCAATTAAGCCAGGCAATAGCTTGCCGCTGTATAATATTCCAGTCGGTGCATCCATTCATTGTGTAGAGATGCGTCCCAATAAGGGAGCACAGATCGCTCGTACTGCCGGTGCATTTGCTCAAGTTGTTTCTCGTGAGGGCGATCACGTTACCGTTAAGTTAAGATCTGGAGAGATTAGAAAGATTTTGGCTTCATGTAGAGCTTGCATTGGAGAAGTATCCAATGCTGAGCATAACCTGAGGTCGTTAGGTAAAGCTGGTGCTTCTCGTTGGCGCGGTATTAGACCAACAGTAAGAGGTGTTGCAATGAATCCAGTTGATCATCCCCACGGAGGTGGTGAGGGTAGAACTTCAGGAGGTCGTCATCCGGTTACGCCACATGGTCAGCCTACTAAGGGTTACCATACACGTCGTAATAAGCGTACCAGATCGATGATTATTCGCAGTAGACATGTTAAGTGAGGATTGAATAGTGCCACGTTCGGTTAAAAAAGGGCCATTTGTTGATGTACACTTGTTTAAAAAAGTGGAGGCTGCCTAGGCTACAAAAAGCAAAAAGCCTATTAAAACCTGGTCACGCAGGTCGATGATTACTCCTGATATGGTGGGTTTGACAATAGCAGTCCATAATGGCAAAGACCATGTGCCAGTATTTGCAACAGAAAATATGGTAGGTCATAAGCTGGGAGAGTTTGCCCAGACGCGTACTTTTAAAGCACACTCTGGTGAGCGTAAAGCACAAAAAGAGGATGTTAAAAAGTAAGAATTTTAAGAATTATTAAGTAGAAAGTGAAAATGGAAACAATAGCGAAACATAAATATGCTCGTTCTTCGGCGCAAAAGGTGAGATTGGTAGCTGATCAGATTCGAGGCTTACCGGTTACGAGAGCTTTAGATCTGCTGAATTTCAGCACTAAAAAAGCCGCTCATTTAGTCAAGAAGGTTTTGAGTTCAGCCATAGCTAATGCTGAACATAATGTTGGTGTTGATATTGATAGCTTAAAGGTAATTAAGGTATTTGTTGATGAAGCAACCAGATTGAGGCGAATGCACGCGCGTGCTAAAGGCAGGGGAAGTAGAATTATTAAGCGTACTTGTCATATTAATGTAGTGGTTTCTAGCGATGAGGGGAATAAATAGTATGGGGCAAAAAGTAAATCCTATTGGTATACGTCTAGGAATTGTGCAAGACTGGAAATCTACTTGGTATGCTGATTCAAGAAAATATGCAGACTATTTGAATTCTGATCTAAGATTAAGAAAGTACCTGCAAAGTAAATATCAAGCTGCAGCTATTAGTAGGATTCAAATTGAGCGCCCAGCTAAAAATGCTCATATCATTATTCATGCGGGTAAGCCAGGTATCATTTTGGGTAAGAAAGGTGGTGATATTGATGCGTTGCGTAAAGAGCTTACTCAAATGCTAGGTATTCCAGTACATGTTAATATTGAAGAAGTTAAGAAAGTTGACCTTGATGCTAAACTGGTAGCAGATAGCATAGCTCAGCAGTTAGAAAAGAGAGTAATGTTTAGACGGGCAATGAAAAAAGCCATTCAGAACGCTCTAAAAGCTGGTGCTTTGGGGGTTAAAGTAAATGTTAGCGGAAGACTTGGTGGGGCTGAGATAGCTAGATCAGAGTGGTATCGCGAAGGTAGGGTGCCATTGCACACATTCAGAGCTGATATTGATTATGGTTTTTCTGAAGCACGTACTACCTATGGAATTATCGGGGTAAAAGTGTGGATATTTAAGGGTGAAAAGATCGGTAAAGATGTGTTATCAGAAGAAGCTCCTGTAGTGGTTGAGGAGATTGAATAAAGTTAGTAATTAAGTAAAAAGAAGTAGGTTAGGGTGAAATATGTTACAACCAAAAAAGACCAAACATCGTAAACAATTTAAAGGTCGCAACCGCGGAGTTGCTACTAGTGGCGCTAAAGTTAGTTTTGGTGAGTTTGGTCTCAAGACAACAGAACGAGCAAGAATTACTGCCAGGCAAATAGAAGCGGCCAGAAGGTCGATTAGTAGACATATCAAGCGTGGTGGTAAGTTATGGATCCGTATTTTTCCGGATAAACCGATTACCAAAAAGCCGCTGGAAGTTAGACAAGGTAAAGGTAAGGGACCAGTGGAATACTGGGTTGCTTTAGTTCAACCCGGAAAGATGTTATTTGAGATCGAGGGGGTGCCTGAAGCATTGGCAAGAGAGGCTTTTACATTGGCTGCTGCTAAGCTTCCGGTTAAAACAGTATTTGTAGCTCGGACGATAATGTAATGAAAGCAAGTGAATTAAAAGTAAAAAATAAAGAAGAGTTAGCAAGTGAATTAGCAGATAAGCAAAAAGAGCTATTTAGTTTGCGACTCAAGAAGAATATAAGTGGAGACAACCAAGTGGTTCGTACCCACAGTTTTAAAGAGATACGACGCCATATTGCTCGTATTAAGACGATTTTAAATGAGAAGAAAAGAGAAGCTCATGAGTGAGAAAGCTAAAACAGTTCGCACTTTGCTTGGCAAGGTGGTGAGTAATAAAATGGATAAAACCGTAGTGGTGCTAGTGACGCGTAAAGTGAAGCATCCAGTTTATGGTAAATATATTCAGCGCTCGACTAAGATTCATGCTCATGATGAAGGTAATATGTGTAAAGAGGGTGACATGGTTATTATTGCTGAGACCAGGCCAATTTCTAAGACTAAAAGTTGGAAATTGGTTGAAGTGGTAGGGCAAAAATAAGATAGCGTTATTTTAAAATAAGCAAGGTATATAACAATGATTCAAATGTGTACAATGTTAGATGTTGCTGATAATAGCGGTGCTCGTAAGGTGATGTGTATCAAGGTTACAGGGAGCACTAGAAATCGTTATGCTGGTATTGGCGATGTTATTAAAGTGGCGGTAAAAGAAGCTATCCCTGATGGCAAAATTAAAAAAGGGGAAGTGCTATTTGCTTTGGTAGTAAGAAGCAAGAATGGGGTGCGCCGCAGCGATGGGTCATTGATTCGCTTTGATAATAATGCAGTAGTTTTATTAAACAATCAGATGCAGCCGGTTGGAACCCGTGTTTTTGGTCCGGTCACAAGAGAGCTGCGAAGTGAAAAGTTTATGAAAGTAGTTTCTTTAGCGCTAGAGGTGCTCTAGTAGATAGATTATAGATGGTTGGTTATTGAGTGATTTTATGCGAAAGATAAAGAAAGGTGATGAAGTAATAATTTTGTCTGGAAGAAGTAAAGGGCTTCGAGGCAAAGTTTTGAGTGTTGTAGCTAAAGGTAACAAAGTTACTGTTGAGGGAGCTAATTTAGTTAAAAAACATGTTAAGCCTAACCCCAACACTAACACCGAAGGTGGGATAATAGAGAGAGAAGCTCCATTACATATCTCTAATGTAGCTATCTACAATCCTATTACTGGTAAGCCAGATAGAGTTTTTTTTAAGATTTTAGATGATGGGAAAAAGGCCCGTTGTTTTAGATCAAATAGTGAGATGGTAGACGTTTAGTTAATTTTTTAAAGCGAAGATTTTATGAAACCAAGGTTAGAAAAGTTGTATCGTGAAACGATAATTAAAAAGCTAATGCAGCAGTTTAGCTATAAAAACGTTATGCAAGTTCCACGCATTACCAAAATTACTCTAAATATGGGTGTTGGTGAATCAACAGCTGATAAAAAGGTAGTGGTAAGTGCAGTGGCTGATTTGACGAAAATTGCTGGTCAAAAAGCTTTAACCACGCTATCTAAGAAATCTATAGCTGGTTTTAAAGTGCGTCTCGGTTGGCCGATTGGTTGTAAGGTTACTCTGCGTGGAGATCGCATGTATGAGTTTTTCGATCGCTTGATCTCTATTGTTATTCCGCGGATTAGAGATTTTCGTGGTCTTAATCCACGAGGGTTTGATGGTCGAGGGAATTATAATATGGGGATTAAAGAGCAGATTGTTTTCCCTGAGATTGATTACGATAAAATTGATGCTCTGCGAGGCTTGGATATTGCTATTACCACTTCAGCGCGTAGTGATGAAGAGGCAAGAGCCTTGTTACTAGCATTTGGTTTCCCATTAAGAGAATTGAAATAAGGTTAAGAGGTGTTATGGCAAAATTGTGCATGATTGCTCGTGAGAATAAGAGAAAAAGACTGGTAAGTAATGCCAGAAAAAGAAGAGCAGAGTTACGAGCAACCATTAAAAGTCCGCATGTTACTTATGAGGAAAGGATGGAGGCTGTAGTTAAGTTAAACAAAAGTCCTCGTGACGAAAGTGAGGTTAGGATAAGAACCAGATGTCAGATTTGTGGTAGGCCTAGAGCTGTTTATCGTAAGTTTGGTTTGTGTAGAATTCACTTACGGGAAGCAGCTATGAGGGGAGATGTGCCGGGATTAGTTAAAGCTAGTTGGTAGATAAGTTATAGGTATTAAATTATGAGTATGAGTGATCCGATTGCTGATATGTTAACCAGAATAAGAAATGCGCAAGCTCGTCATATTAAGGACGTGGCAATGAGCGCTACTAAGGTTAAAGCAGCAATAGCTTCAGTATTAAAAGAAGAAGGTTATATCAATGACTATCAGCTGTCTAAAGCAGATGATGGTCATGAACAGTTAGTATTGAATTTGAAATACTACGAAGGTAAACCAGTTATAGAGAGTATTAGCCGGGTTAGTCGTCCTGGGCTGCGAATATATCGTGGTAAAAGTAAATTGCCACAAGTATTGGGTGGTATGGGGATCGCCATTGTTTCTACCTCTAAAGGTATTATGAGCGATAATAAAGCGCGTCTTCTTGGTGAGGGCGGCGAAGTATTGTGTTACGTAAGTTAAGGAGTTTGGGATGTCGCGAGTTGCAAAAAAACCGGTAGTTATCCCAGCTGGGGTTGAATTAAACGTCAGCGGATCTAAAGTTGAAGTTAAGGGTCCAAAAGGGGCAGTTAAAAAGACTATCGGCAATAAAGTTATTATCAAAAAAGAGGGCGATCAGATCTTATTTACTCCTAAAGAGGGAGTAGAAAACGCTGATGCGATGTCAGGTACAGCAAGAGCCATTGTAAATAGTATGGTGATAGGTGTTACTCAAGGTTTTATGCGCAAGTTGCTTTTAGTGGGGGTTGGTTTCAAAGCTCAGGCTCAAGGCAAAATTTTGAATTTGACCCTTGGATTTTCTCATCCGGTAAAATACAACATTCCAGAGGGGATAACTATTGAGACTCCTAGCCAAACCGAAATAATAGTTAAAGGGGCAGACAAAAACGTAGTTGGTCAAGTGGCAGCAGAAATCAGGGCTTATCGTTCTCCTGAGCCATATAAAGGAAAGGGTGTGCGTTATGAAGGAGAGGTTATAGCTATGAAAGAGGGGAAGAAGAAATAATGAAAAAATCACTAGGGCGTGTGCGCCGCGCTAAAAAAACGCGCTATAAGATTAAACAATTAGAGATGCCTCGTTTAACTGTACATCGTACTCCACGACATATCTATGCGCAGCTGATTAACCCTGAAGGCAAGGTGATGGCTGCTGTGTCAACCCTTAGTAGTGAGGTTAAAAAAGAGGGTGTATATGGTGGAAATATTAAAGCAGCGGCTGAGGTGGGTAAGTTACTTGGCGCTAAGATCAAGCAGCTTGGAATAGATAAAATTGCTTTTGATCGATCTGGTTTTAGATATCATGGGCGAATCAAAGCACTCGCTGATGCCGCTCGTGCCCAAGGTTTAGAGTTTTAGGAAATAGCAATTATGAGAGAAAACAATACAGCAGCAGATACTTTAAGTGAAAAACTAGTTTCAGTTAGACGTACAGCTAAGGTGGTAAAAGGTGGTAGAATTTTCGGTTTTGCTGCGCTAGTAGTAATTGGAGATGGCAAAGGTAAAGTCGGTTTTGGTATGGGTAAATCACGAGAAGTTCCAGCTGCAATCCAGAAAGCTATGGACCAAGGAAGACGTAATATGGTTAAGATTATGCTGAAAGGTTCTACTGTTCAGCATCCTTTGGTGGGTATATATGGTTCCACTAAGATTGTTATGTTGCCAGCTAGTGAAGGAACTGGTTTGATAGCAGGAGGAGCTGTTCGTGCAGTGTGTGAAGTTTTGGGTGTAAGAGATCTTTTATCTAAATGTATTGGTTCTAGAAATCCGGTTAATGTGGTTAGGGCTACTTTAAAGGCATTAACCAACATGACAACTCAAGATAAGGTCTTGGCTAAGAGGGGAATTAGTCGGTTGGCAAAAGAGTAGTAAAGTAAAGTGACAATAGAATTCTTGGTTTAGAAAGAATTATAATAAATATTTTGAATTATATTGGTATAAAGTATGGTTGCTAAAAAAAATAAGAAATTAAGAGTGACTCTGGTAAAGAGTACTAACAAAAAACTGCAGGCTCATAAGGGTTGTGTGCGTGGTTTGGGGCTATTTAGAATTGGTCAAACAGTCGAGATTGATGCAACTAAAGAAGTCAGTGGTATGATTGCGAAAGTTAGCTACTTATTAAAAGTTGAGGAGGTATAAGTATGCGTCTTGACGAGTTAAAACCAGCGTTAGGTTCAAAACCAAAAAAAGTGCGACTGGGCAGAGGAATGGGGAGTGGTTTAGGCAAAACCTGTGGCTATGGTCACAAAGGTCAAAAGGCTAGGTCAGGCTATGGTCGTAAAGGTGGTTTTGAAGGCGGTCAATTGCCATTGCAAAGACGTTTGCCGAAATTCGGGTTTAATTCTTTAATTTTAAAAGATACTGCGGAAGTCAGGCTATCAGGTTTGAATGATGTTAAAGTAGACCAAATTACTTTAGCTGAACTTAAAAAAGCACATTTAGTTAAGCAAGATGTTAAATGTGCCAAGATTATTTTATCTGGTAAGTTAGAGCGACCAGTTGTTATATCTGGTGCTGACATCAGGGTGACCAAGGGAGCTAAAGAGGCTATTGTCAAGGCCGGTGGTAGTATTGTTGAGTAGCACATATTATGTTATCTAATAAAGGTAAAGTTACAAGTAAGAGTGGGGGATTAAGCGAATTAAAAGGTCGCCTACTATTTTTGCTGCTCGGTATCTTTATCTATCGTATTGGCTCACATATTCCAGTTCCTGGTTTAGATCCGGATAGACTAGCTGATCTATTCAATAGGCAGCAAGGTGGAATTTTAGGGCTGTTTAATATGTTTTCTGGCGGTGCCTTGCAGCGGCTAACCTTATTTGCATTAGGAGTGATGCCGTATATATCTTCCTCAATTATTATGCAACTTTTTACCTCGGTGGTACCTGCTTTAGATCAGCTGAAAAAAGAGGGGGCAGCTGGTAGACATAAAATTAGCCAGTACACTCGATATGGAACTTTAATGTTAGCGCTTTTTCAAGCGTTTGGTATCTCAAAGTGGCTTACTAGCGCTGGAATTGTGATAATTCCAGGGGTATATTTTTATTTTATTTCAACTCTGACTTTAACCGCAGGTACGATGTTTTTAATGTGGTTAGGTGAACAGATGACAGAGCGTGGAGTCGGTAATGGAATTTCCATGCTGATTTTTGCCGGTATAGTATCCCGTTTTCCAGCCACAATTTCACAGGTTTTAAGTCAAGTTAGACAAGGACAGATGCAGATTATCTCGCTATTTTTATTGATTGCGGTAGTAGTTGTTGTTACTGCTATCGTGGTATTTATTGAGCGCGGGCAAAGAAAAATTGCCGTTAACTATGCTAGGCGTCAAGTTACTGGTGGAGCAGGAATGCAAAGCAGTAGTTTACCACTAAAGATTAATATGGCTGGTGTTATCCCGCCGATTTTTGCTTCCAGTATAATTCTTTTCCCTGGTACTTTAGCGGGGTGGTTTGGTGGTGGCACAGGGATGGGGTGGTTGAATAAAGTTGCTTTTGCTCTTTCGATGGGGCAGCCGCTATATATGATTACTTATGCTCTAGCGATAGTTTTTTTCTGTTACTTTTACACCGCTTTGGTATTTAGTCCGCGAGAGATAGCAGATAATTTGAAGAAATCAGGAGCTTTTGTTCCAGGAATTAGGCCGGGAGATAATACTGCAACTTATATCGACAATGTGATAACTAGGTTGACTTTCTTTGGTGCGGTATATATAACGGTTATATCGCTTTTGCCAGATATATTAATGAATGTTTGGCACATGCCGTTATCTTTTGGTGGTACTTCGTTGTTGATTGTGGTGGTGGTGCTAATGGATTTTATGTCACAGGTTCAGGCCCATCTTTTGTCCCATAAGTATGATTCTTATATGAAAAAGTCGCCAATGAGAGGCGGCGGGATGATGATGTAAGGTAATTTAATTATAATTTAGAAGAGTATATGAAAGTTAGAGCTTCAGTAAAAAAAATGTGTCGTAATTGTAAGGTTATACGCCGTAAGGGGGTAGTGCGTATTATTTGTAAAGAGGCCAGGCATAAACAACGCCAAGGTTAATGTTGTTTGATTTTTATCTTATTTAAGGGTATTCTGTCGGCCCTTTTGAGTTTAAGGTTCTGGTGGCTTTGAGATTGTTTTCAAAGCTCGGTATTGTTAGAGAGTAAAGGTTTTGGAGTGATTAACGTTATTTCGAAACTGATTGAAAAAATTGGGGTGTTTTAATGGCTCGTATAGCTGGAATAAATGTTCCTGTACATAAACATACAGTAATTGCATTGACTTCGATCTATGGTATTGGTAGACCTCGTGCTTTGTCGATTTGCAAAGCATGTAAAATTGATCCTGCGCGGAAGATAAAAGATCTAAGTGATGCGGAAATTGAAGCTGTTCGTGCCGAGATAGGTAAGTTTACGATTGAAGGAGATTTGCGCCGAGAAGTGGCTATGAACATCAAGCGTTTGATGGATCTTGGCTGCTATCGTGGAGTTAGACATCGTCGTGGTTTGCCAGTGCGTGGTCAGCGTACTAAGACAAATGCTCGTACCCGTAAAGGCAAGAGAAAGACGGCTGTGACCATGGCAAAGGCGCCGTCTAAAGGATAATTTTAATACTTGAGATTTTTATTTTATGACAACACGCAGTAGAACAACAACCAAAAAGAAGGTAAGAGCCAACATAACAGATGCAGTGGCTTACATTAGCTCTACCTTTAATAACACTATAGTTACTATAGCTGATAAAGCAGGTAACGTACTTGCATGGTCATCAGCTGGTACTTGCGGTTTTAAGGGGTCGCGCAAAAGTACACCATTTGCCGCGCAGGTTGCTGCTGAGAAAGTGGGAAATATGGCCAGAGAGTTCGGTGTTAAGAATTTAGAGTTATTTATTAAAGGTCCTGGTCCAGGTAGAGACTCAGCTAGTAGATCACTCAATGCTTTAGGGTTCAAGATTTTAAATATTACAGATAGGACACCATTGCCGCATAATGGTTGTCGTCCTAGAAAACGAAGAAGATTTTAATCAAAAAATTGATTTAGGGGATTTGTCAGATGGCTAAATATATTGGTCCAAAGTGTCGTTTGTCTCGTAGAGAGGGTGTAGATTTACAGCTTAAGAGTAGAGCTAGGTCATTAGATTCTAAGTGTAAAGCTGATACTCCCCCAGGGCAGTTTGGTACAAAGACTAGTAGGAATAGTGACTATAACTTGCAATTGCGTATGAAGCAGTTGATTAAGCGTTACTATGGTATTTTAGAGAAACAATTCCATAATTACTATAAAAAGGCTGATGGTCAGAAGGGAGCAAGTGGTGATAATTTAATTCGCTTGCTTGAGTCAAGATTGGATAATGTTGTTTATCGTTTAGGTTTCGCTACTACTCGCGCAGAAGCGCGTCAGTTGGTTAACCATAAGGCAATCACGGTTAATGGTAAAATAGTTAATATTCCATCATATTTGGTTGAGCCAAACGATCTTATTGCTATTAGAGAAAAAAGTAAAAAACAAGCAAGGGTTGGGGATTCAGTTGAGGTTGCCAAGAAGGGGGTCATTCCTGAATGGTTGACTGTTGATGAAAACAAATTGACGGGGACTTTTACGCGTTATCCGGATGCTGGTGAGTTTCCCCCAGAGTTTAAAGTCCACTTGGTCATTGAGTTGTACTCAAAATAAAGAGGTTAGCATGCAGGATATTTATCATAGTTTTTTAACGCCACGCGTTATCCAGGTCAAACGAATTAGTACCACTAGAGCAGAGGTGGTTTTAGAACCTTTTGAAAGAGGGTTTGGTCATACATTGGGCAATTCTTTGCGTCGCATTC
>CAZTPH010000033.1:0-10584 GCA_964614705.1 uncultured Coxiellaceae bacterium | reverse complement strand
ACTTACTAATCTCGCAATTATCACTGTTGCTTGCGCTAGCCATAAAACCTGCATTACGTATTTCATTTTCGCCAAATCCAGCGCTTCTTAAATCAGTTTCATTAAAACCTGCTTGCTTTAACTCTCCAGCACTAAAACCTGCGGCTGCAAGCTCCCTAGCACTAAAACCAGCTGCAGCAAGATCACTAGCAGTAAAACCAGCAGCTTTTAGTTCACTTGAGCTAAAACCAGCTGCTTTAAGATCGCTAGCACTAAAACCAGCATTACGTAACTCTCCTGCCGTATATCCAGCAGCTTTTAACGCAGCCAAACTACAACCGCGACAACGCAACTCTTCAGCGGTTACTCCCGACGAACGAGCTTTTTTCAAATCTGTTACACCACAACCAGCTGCAGATGATGCACCACTATTTTTGGCTAGATTATCGCTAAATACGCCCGTATCAAGATAGGTAGTACGAATTACCGTGGGCATAGCCGCCGTACCTTTGCGTGCTGCCTCTGCAGCCAATTCTATATTCTGCTGCTCTTGTAGTTTCGCATACTCCCGAGTAGGCTGACCCATACCCGGAATAGAGGTAATATTAGGTACACCGACATTAATTGCAGATCCACCACCGGCTGGCTGCTGCGAATGTTTAAATTTAATATAGGATACCCCTAAAACTACTACCACTATCAAGCCCAACAACACCACTACTACTCTTGATCTAGTATTAGATAACACATCTTTTGCAGTATTAATTTTATCTCTTAATGCCATATCACTCGAGTCCTTCCAGAGTTAATTTTAAGATCTTATCTCTACCATTTTGGGAAGCCAAAATTAAAGGAGATGGCTGCAACTGATATGCATGAGTACCATCTATACTACTCATAACCGATTGCCAACCCGGAGATAATAGGTTCAAACTAGTACGCAAATAAAGCTTATCTTTCAACAACCAAGCCTGACAATCTCCTCCTCTTACTTTTAGCTCTTTACTGCTTTTAGGTTGAATACCATTCAAAACATCCAATAAAATTGGGTTAGCGGCTTCTGGAATGCCATTTTGCATAAATATGGCATTAGGACCAACTCCAGGAACTCGTAAATCTACCCGATAATCCACTGCGTCTTGACCTGAAAGCAGCGTTATCATGATCGGGGTATTTAAATCCCTTAGAATAACCGCCAAATTACTGCGTTTATAAAAGGTCATTGACTGTACTAACAGAGTATTTCCCTTGCGGTCCCATTGAATATTAAAAGCTGATGGATCCCCAATGCTATAGGAAGCAATCGGCCACGGTTGACCTGTTGAATCAACAAACACCAAAGAAGTGATATAACCTGCTCCCAATCTAATTACTGGTGGAGAAGCTTGTGGTGCAAGACTAATTAATAGGGAAGTTGACGTAGGCTTAGGTGGAATACCAGGAGGAGTAGCAGCTGCCATCTGAGTTTCAGAAAAAACCTCTTTTAATTTAGCAATCTGCTCAGGAGACATCGGCAACATTTGATTAACCACCCCAGCAAATGCTTGATCATATAATTCAGCTTTAGCAGAACTTGCAGGTTTTTGCTCTTCAATCGCAGGCTTAGCAGGAGGAACACTATTAGCATTTTGGTTATTAGTTGCTGGTAAATTTGTTACATCTATCGCGGTAACTTGAGTAGGTTTATTATTAACACTTGGCGCTACTACGGCCTGATCTCCACCTTGCATAGTTTTAGCAATTAAACTTTGTAGCTGTGCCATCTTTTGTTGTGCATCTGGTTCTACATTTTGCTTAGCAGCAACAGGCTCTGCAAAAAGTTCAGTTGCAAAGCAAAACCAAAAACATAATGTAAGCAAAAATACTTTCATAATCCACCGGACATTACTGACCCTTTACCCCTCCCTCTGAAACAACAAAGCTGACAATGGCAATGCCTTTTGGCATATCTAGATTTGGTACGCGACTGATAATCATCATAACAATTACAGGATTTTGGGTTTGCTCATTTGGACTTTGGTAACTAACTAAAAGTGGAATCTGTACTTTCCAAGAATATCTACCATTTAAAATTGCTTGATCTAAAATTATTGGGGTACCAGTGGCAACCGCAGAAACCACTAATTTCTTGGCAATCACCAACTCTAAATTTCTCGATGCCTTTAATGCGTCCTCGTAGTACTTCCACCCAGCAGGAGTAAAATTATTGCTTAACTGCTGCATAGCATCACGATAATTAACAAAGTTATAACTATAGGCATCAATGGCAGCTCGATGAGCCCATTGTAATAATTCGCCAGGAGACAACACAGGCTGATTCAAAGCATAAAGCGGCATAATTCTGCCATCTGCAGTCGTAGCAAAATATTGGTTCCCAGGGCGATGAGAAACTTGATAAAAAATTACCCCAACCAACAATGCCGCCACCACCAACAATACCAACAGGGCCAAAACTAGCCGGCGGTAGTTATCCCGATAAAAATTGTTGCGCAACCTAACTATTTCAACCGCATCATCTGCCATAGATAGCTCCATCTAATCCCAAAATTACTCTTGAATAGTAACTTAATTATCGATAAAAATCTACAAACTTAATCTGGACAAACTTAGCCCCGAAATCTTGATCAACTGCAGTACTGTTCGTATAAATCACTGTACTATCTATACCCAAATCCCAAAGGTGGCTAGCAATATTACGGGCACGCGCCAAAATTAAGGCTCGCTCGAAACTTGATGAGCGTGATAGTTTCTCTACTATCACCGCTACTGCTGAGCTAGCACGTAATTTAGATACCGCAAAAACCAGATCTAAAAGCGGATAAGCCGAGCTGCTAAAATTGGCTGAATTAGCAATAAAAAGCTTACTCAGTGGAATAACAACTACTAGATCGCTATTTTTATTCTGAACTTTAGCACCAGTTGCTGACAGCTGCTTAAAAACTTCTCTAGTGGAATTCTGGCGGTCAAAAGTAGTACAGCCTAAAATAGCAATCATCAAAAAAATAGCAGTTACACCCCTGAAAACTTTTAGCATAGTAAATTTTTCCTATTTATTACTTGTTTTTATCCAAAACTATATTATCAACTATAACATTAACATGCTGCACTAGCTCAATACTAGAAATCAGACTCCTAGCAATAGGAGGATAATGAGTAGCAACCCCCATATCTTTTGATAATTCTAAAACCAATTCCTGAGAGCGAAGCTGATCATTACCCAAGGTATTTTCAATAACTTTTGCTTGCTCGATAAACGGTTTTTTCACAATTATTGGAGCTGCAAACACCTCTAAGTTATCCACCTGCAAAACACTTTGCAAATAATCTGAAACAAATAACTTGGTAAAAATATCCAGCTCTCCTTGAGGTAGATCGCCAATGTTATTTAGCACATATTCACCCTGTTGGTTATTTTCGCCACAAGCTAGTAAAATGGCTAATCCCTTATCAATTGGACTTTCCTTACCCCTACCAGCATACAATTTGGCTATACCACCAACAGCATCTTCAGGCAAAGTAAAATTAAATATCTCATCTTTTCCAACATGCAAAATCTTCTTAAAATTTTCCAAACCCATGACCAAGCCACGTAGTACCGCATCTGGTGGTACATCAACTTTAACAAACTGATTTAAGCGCAACTCTTTTACTGGTTTGGGGTTAGCATAAAAACTGCGCGCTCTAACAATTTTAGATTTGAATAAAAGATGGTACTCACCTTCACGCTGCTCCTTAAGGTCAAGCAAATCGATCCTAGATCTTTTTTCCATCTGTGCGCTACGAGTATCTAAATATTGGCCGGTTAGGCTGCGGGTATCAGTTTGATAACCGCTAACTACTGAAACATGCGCTTCACCTGCTGACTTCATAAAGAAATCCCAAGTTTCCATTGGATCTTCCAACTTCATACAAATTTTAATGTTGGTGTTAGCTCCAATTGAGGCTGCCTCTTCTTTAGAAGCCTTTTGAAAAGCTGGTAGATCTTGACCAGCAAATACCACGGAAAAACCTAAAGAACGCGCTTGTGCTGGCACAACAGCAAAACCAGGAACTGCGTAGTAACCATATTCATCTAAGATACATAGATAAGGAGTACGAGCATTGGTGGGCTTACGTTCAATAATCTGACTGTACATTCCCTCTACGTCATCACCTAATCCTGCCGCCATCATCGCTTTTAATGAAGCAATAATTACTTTACCTAAGTTAGCTAATTCATCGGGAGATTTTTCTAAAGCTGGTAATAAAACCACCAAAATACGCCTATTTAATACCACATCACGCAAATCAACTTCTGGCAGATTAGTACGAATGATATGACCGTAGGTATCAGCTAGTGATGAGAACACCCTGGTAAGTTGCATAGTGATATATCCGTGCTGTTCGTATACTTGAGACACCTGTTTACCCTTCTTTTCTTTATTATAACCAGGTAAATTAAATAGGTAGTTAATAATAGGCTCAAGTACCACACTTGGCACACCTTCAAGACTAATTGCTTCTTGATTATCGCGAACAAAAACCTTGTCCATCACCATAGCTTCTAAGCGCTCTAGGGAAAAGTAGTTACGAATAGTGTTAGCATCTAATAAAATATTTCCCGCATCACGCATTGCGACTAAAACCCTCATCAAAGCTTCGACAAAAGCGATAGCACGACCTTTCCACATATCGCCAGAAGATTTGTCACTAGCAGCATCCATTAAACTAACAATTAGCTGGGATAACATACTAGATGAACCAGTAGCAAACGGATTCATGGTGTTTGATAATCGTTTTTCCTGCGGGCCAATAATATCACGCGCGCCAGTCATAAAGTTGATCAACAAAAGATCATCTTCTCGCCCCATAAATCTAACCATGGAAAATATCTTGGCAAAAAGAGTATTATCTCCTTTACCATCGACATAGATAAATCCACTCCCCTGAATTAAAGCATTATAGGCGATGGAAATTAAAGCTTCTGTTTTACCACTACCTGTCGATCCAAAGATTAAAACATGAGTTCGCATATCATCATTGGTAAACCAAAGCTCATCATTGCTCTTACGATCATTACCAAAAAAATAGATACCATTTGCCATACCCGGTTTATTACCACCAGGCTTAGGACTGTTATAATCTTCACATTTAGCCCGCTTAGGCATCCTAAATGGTAGAGTATAGTGTTTGGTTTTGGCAAATAAATATAAAACCACCGCGAGAATAAAAAATAGATCAAGCAATGATGGAATGAAAAAACCGCAAGCAGCTAGAAAAAGCAATACCGCAGCAACATGTGCTGGCTCTTTGAGAAAGCCACCAATACGTTGGCCAATAGTGCGAGTATCACGCACCATTTTACCAGTAGTTTGTTCCTGCTCCTGCTCTAATCCTCGTTGCTCATACGGCATTTACCATCTACTCCTCATCAGGTTTATAAAGTATATCACCGAGTGCTATTTCAAGACCCTTCACCGCCTCATCCACCATCGGCGCTAAAAGTGGCAAACCTAAGCGCTTTTCTGCTAACCAATGAGCAAATGCCCCACAAATCTCGGCAACAGCAGTAGGTCGACCAACGCTATTTAACATATACCACATTCGTCGATCTATCGGCTTTAGCCAAATAAATTCCGAGGTAGCAATCACTCCAACTTCACGAGCCCCAATTAACATCGCAGCCAACAAAGTGGTTACATATCCGTGCAAACTCATCAGCTTAACCACTTTCTTATGATTAATATGTTTTTTAATTAATGGGTCAACGCCGCTAAAATCGAGGGTTTTAAGGTTGGTATTTTTGGCGGAAACAGAAATCTGATCAAGCAATTGTTCAGCAGCGGGTTTATCTTCAGCAATTCTAGCAGCAAAAATTGCAAATAGTGCCTTAAGATAAATAGGCAAAGCACCCACACCACTCCACTTGGGGCCAAGTTGTAGCGATAAAATTCGATGAGCCGATCCACGCCTCAATGTGGCACTATAAACACCGCTTGTTTGGGTTACATCCAAAAGATCGTGCTGTTTACAAAAAACCATGGGTGATAAAGCCATTGCCCAAGGAGCATCGTCTAACTTCTGATTGACTAAATCTAGATCTACTACTGGGGTTATTTGCGGCCAATTTTCTTGTTCTAGCTTTCTCAAACTTTTAATACTATAGGTGTTTCTAAAACGGTAAGTAACTCCGCCAAAATATAAACTTACTGCTCCTAAAATCATAAATACCCCAAGAGGGTACCGTAGGTATTTGCCAGCCACATTACTAACTGCAACTAAATCTTGGAATCCCACACTGCTACCCAAACTGCTATGGATATAATCAATCCAAGGACCAAGACCTAAATTAAAAGCAGGTAAACCGATAAAATGTAATCCCCTGATTAGATAGTCACCAACAAAATTTATCGCCAAAATCTCATACAGACGAACGGTTAGAATAGCACTTGAGATATATACTTTGCCAAAATACCAAACAACAACCACCACTCCGATTAATACGGCAACTATCCATAAAAAATCTAAAGAATTGTCTTGTCCTGATTGCTGTTGTTCCGGCATATTTTTTTACCACTCCTTAATCACTAATTAAAATAACTCTACTACTTCACCTCATCCAACAATACTAGCTCGTTATTACGAAACGCATAAAGCTTTTTATTCCCATGCACAAACTCAATGATGTTAGCAAGCTTAATGGCATCATCTTTTAACAAATACAATTGATGACCAAATGAATCAAGCTGCCCATCAGCCAAAGTATAATCACTATTATTAACTTTGACTTTAAGATAACCATTACGCTCAAGGTTCTCGGTTTTAGACCTAATCAACTCCTTAACATGCTGCTCGTCTTTGTACACTGGTCTAGTAACCAAATGTTCGTTTAAAGTTCTAATATTACTTAGCCACCCATCTAAATTAGCATCATCCACCTGATATAGCGCAATATATAATATAGCGGAGTCTTGGTCATTAGCACTAGCCAAATTATCATCTACTTTGGAACCATGTTCAACTACATCACAAAACTGAGTAACTTGTTCATGTAAAGCAGCTATCCGCTTAGCATGAGCTTTTAAAAACAGCGAGTTTTGCCAGTCACCACTTCTCAACAAACCATTTAAAATGGCAGCTAGTCTCTTAGCTACGTCAAGCACACTTTCTTCATTTTTTACTTCTGGTAGCATAACAACATCGCTCACATCATTTTATCTTAGATCGATTGATCTCACTTAAACCAACCGATAAATCACTAGCTAATACCTTGATCTTAGCCTGTAAGTTATTTATATCGCTAATGGCTTTGGTAACTTCGCTATGAATTTGTTCAAAATTTTTAAGCGAAGTGATGATCTCGGTAGTTTGAGTTACCATCACATTATCTTTTACTTCACCTAATTTTTTACTTTTTATGGCCATAATTTTGGCAAGCTCGCTCCGCAGCTCGACCAGGCTTTTAGCGCTATTTTCACATAATTCATTTAGTATTTGTTTATTCTCTAATGGCATACTTAATCATATAATAGTTCATCAAGCGAAACTTGCTTATTTTCAAAAGATGATTCAATCAAATCTAAAACAACCTCATAAATAAACATCAAACGTAAAACATTGGGAGTCACACTATCAAACTGTACCTTGATGCCTAAAGTTGTTTGGTCACTATCGCTAAAACTAACTCCAATTCCATAACCTAAACACAGCAAAGATAATTTATCTGCTCTCTTAGCCAAAGCCGGCAATAGACCGACATCTGAAAATACCTCCTCGTTACTAATTGCCTTACCACCGAAAGAGAAATCAACCCCCTTATTCTTAACCAACTTTGACAATGTCTCTAGTAAATTCATAATTTATACCCAACCGCTAATTAGTCCACCAGGGAATTGATACTTTTCTTGAGCCAGCAAGCATCGATCTGAAAATCCTTAAAAATAGCTCAACTGAATATCCGAAACGATTAAGAATAGTAAAAAAAACCATGATGGAAACTGCAACGATAAAAGTCCAAAGCTTAATATGAATCAGAAATAAAAAAATGGGAAAAGCAGCTTTAGCATCAATAAAGAAAAACCGGGCTGTCCTAGCCGAGTCCCTCCAATGTGCACTTTCCGTTGGCTGCTGCATCATAAACATTCTCCTAATTGCAATACTAGGTTGCTTAATATATCATAAAATTATCATAAAACAAAATCTATAGTTAGAACATTATAAGTATGAGGATTAAAACATTATCCGTTAACCTAGTATTTTTTATCAGTTTGTCAGCTCAAGGGATTAACGAAGAACAGATCATAACCATCTCCCCACAAGTTGCTTTGCCTATTGGAATAAAAATCTGGTTCAATGAAAGTGGTGGAAGCGTTACTGGATTAACCACCTGGAATATAGGTGAAAATTTTGCCTCCTTGGGAATTGGGCATTTTTTGTGGCACCCCTATCCTAGTAAAGCTGCCTCATTCAATAACGGTTTTCCTGCCTTAGTTCGCTACATTAAAAGCAAAGGCATACAAATCCCTATCTGGCTTAACGGCAATGGATTACTTTACTGTCCTTGGAGCAATCGTAATGAATTTATGAATGCGCTGTACTCAAGAAAAATGGTTGAGTTACGCGATTTTTTACAACGCACCATTCCAATTCAAGCTGAATATCTAACGCAAAATCTGCAGAAAATTCTCCCTGATCTGCTCGCCTATACTCCCGCCCAAGATCGACCAATGATCTATAAAAATTTTCATACATTAGCACGCAGCCCAAGTGGCATCTATGCCCTAGTCGACTTTTTAAATTTTAAAGGCGCAGGAATTTCTGATGCGCCTAAAAATTACGAACACGGCACAGGATTACTGCAAGTACTTAAAGGAATGAGAGATGCTCCGGCAAACTATACTCCACTTAGAGCATACGTTTGGTCGGCAAAAAAAGCTCTGGCCAAAAGAGTAGCGCGCTCGAACCCCCAAAAAGGGCATGAACGTTGGCTTACTGGCTGGTTTAAGCGACTTGACACCTATTTAGAAGGAGATTTAACTAATCTGCAGGTTGTGCTGTGAGGTGTAGGGGTCAAGTCTAAGCATTTAGCATTTAGCATTTAGCATTTAGCATTTAGCATTTAGCATTTAAATGCTAAATGCTTAGACTTGACCCCTTTCTTTTCTTAACTAAACGCAATTAGTTTTGCGTTTAGTTAAACTTTATGCTAAAGTAATTGCATATGGTTAAAAGAATAATTTGGCAAAAAAAAATTGAGCAGTCCCTCGCTAAACACTCTGTACTGTGGCTTGCTGGAGTAAGACGCGTTGGAAAAACTAATCTGTGCCAGAGCTTTAAACATGCTGAGTACTTAGATTGTGAATTACCTAGTACCAGACGCCGCCTGGATGACGCTGAAAGTTTTTTTTCAGCTCTAAACACCAAATGGTTAGTTCTTGACGAAATTCATCGCCTAGCCAACCCATCTGAAATATTAAAAATTGCGGCCGATCACTATCCCAACATAAAAGTAATAGCCACAGGCTCGTCGACATTGGGTGCATCAACTAAATTCAAAGATACTCTAACGGGGCGCAAAGCCTCCCTTTGGTTAACTCCTATTCTATTATCAGAGCTTAGTTCATTTAAAAATACTGACCCGGTGCATCGATCATTAAACGGCGGATTACCGCCATTTTTTTTGGCAAAAAATATGCCTGAGAGAGATTTTCAAGAATGGCTAGAATCTTACTGGGCAAAAGATATTTTGGAATTATTCAGATTGGAAAGAAGACATTCATTTCAAAAATTCATAGAATTGCTTTTTATGCAAAGCGGTGGAATATTTGAGGCAACACGCTTTGCCAAACCATGTGAAATAAGCCGCCAAACCGTCACTAACTATCTCAGTATTCTAGAAGCCACCCATGTCGCCAATATCATCCGCCCCTTTAGCGCCAGAAAATCGAATGAGATTATTGCCGCACCAAAAGTGTACGGTTTTGATACTGGTTTTATCTGTCAAGCGAAAGGATGGCCATCATTACATCGGCAAGACCTAGGAATTTTATGGGAACACCTGGTACTAAACGAAATGCATGGACATTTACAAACACGCGCGATTTATTATTGGAGAGATAAGCTGGGCCACGAAATAGATTTCATCTTTCTTAAAAATCGAGATAAAAAACCTATTGCTATAGAATGTAAATGGACCAGTAACGAGTTTGACCCAAAAAATTTACATATTTTCCGCCAATATCATCCTGATGGAGAAAACTATGTGGTTACTACGGACACAAAAATACCTTTCATCAAAAAATATAAAGACCTAAAAGTAAAATTTACCAGCCCGAGCAAGCTAATTTCAGACCTCCAAAAAGATCCTAATAGATAAAGTTAAAAGCAGCAGTTGAAAAATTTGATAAACTTGTTAAAAATTAAACAAATTTGTTTGGGTTTTCTTGATCATCCCACTTCCTATCCCCAAACTAGGAGTAGTAGTCAGCTCTTTGACTTTCTCCACATCCAAATCTTTTAAGTCGTTAAAAGTAACATCTTTGTTCTCATATGCTGCTACCGCACTACGAGACGTCAGCGCTTTAAATTTATCATTATCCTCAGCATATAGTTTACTTAAAACCTCAA
>CAZTPH010000032.1:0-10647 GCA_964614705.1 uncultured Coxiellaceae bacterium | reverse complement strand
CAGGCATGGAAAATCTAAAAGATATCATTCTAGAGGCTTTAATTAATGTGATAAAGCCAAGTGCGATTTTATTACGTAATAATAGCTCTATTCGTGTTACTGAGGGCTTGGATGGTTATATTAAAGCTGTTTATGGTGAACCTCAAGATATAGTAGAGATTAGAGAAAATGGGATGATTTTTGGTGCTGCTATTGGATCTGGGCAAAAAACCGGATGGTTTTATGATCAGCGTTTTAATCGGATGTGCTTAGTTCCCTATGTCAAAGATAAAGACGTTCTAGATCTATTTAGCTATAGTGGTGGGTTCGGTATTACTGCGGCAGTTCACGGCGCAGCAAGCGTTACTTGTGTTGATGCTTCAGCACCAGCTTTAGAGCAATTAAAGTCTAATGCTGATTTAAATAAAGTATCTAATAAAATAACCTCAATTTGTCAGGATGCTTTTTTAGCCTTGCAAGAACTGAAGGATTCAAAGAAAGATTTTGATGTGATCGTTTTAGATCCACCAGCTTTTATCAAACGTCAAAAAGATATCAGTAAAGGCCAAGAAGCCTATTTACGTTTGCACGAATTGGCAATTAAACTTTTGAAACCCTCCGGAATTCTGTGTACTACCTCATGTTCGCTGCATCTGTCACGCGATATGTTGCTAGATATTTTGCGTAAGACCATGGTTAAATCAAGACGTGAAGTGTCAATTCTTGAGCAACTGCATCAGTCCAAAGATCATCCGGTTCATCCTGCGATAGCAGAAACCAATTATTTAAAGGGGTTTATCGCGCAGGTTGGTGGGTAGATTAATTAAAAAAAGATAACTGAAGAAATCTTATCCAATAAAATATTGCCACGTGCTTATGCTTATAATATCATGTTACGATCCAGGGAGATAAAGATGAAATCAATATCAATATCAATATTAATAACACTTGGTTTGTTGTGTTCTAATGCTTGTGCGTTAGATGCTCAAAAAGCCAAGTCATTATCTGGAAACCAAAATAATATGCAAACAACCGCAGAGATAAATAAGGCCAAAGGCGCTGCCTTTTTAGAAACCAATAAGAGTCAACCAGGGGTAGTTACTTTAGCTGATGGTCTACAATATAAGATTATCATCGCTTGCAAGGGAGAAAAACCAAAGCTAGAGGATACAGTTGAAGTGCACTATGCAGGAAGATTAATCAATGGCACCGAGTTTGACAGCTCCTATCGACGTGGCATGACTGCTACTTTTCCTCTTCGGGCAGTAATTTCCGGTTGGACAGAAGCTCTACAGCTGATGAGCGTTGGCTCTACTTGGGAGCTTTATATTCCTGCAACTCTTGCTTATGGTTCAAGAGGAGCCCCTCCGGCAATAGGGCCAAATGAAACTTTGATTTTCAAGGTAGAACTAATTGGAATTAAAAAATAATTTTGGAAAAGTAGACGCGCCTGTAGCTCAGCTGGATAGAGTACCTGGCTTCGAATTATGGGTTGATTTAGTAACCACTTGATTTAATTGTATTTTTAACTAGGGGCGGCCACTACTTTTGCTGCATAATGCCTAATAATGTTGTACCCATCCCCACAAAACTCCCACGCGCGCTTTTATTGGCATACACAAAAACTCAGCTACTTTTAGGTTGTTTTCTGCTCGTACTCCTTTATTTCATAGCTAACCAATTAATCGCCGGGTGACTGAAGATGATTTCTTGTAAATTATTATCTTCAGTGATCAAGTTCGGACGGATATCCCCTAGTTCTCATAATTCTTCTACTCTACTTTCCGTAGGTTCTCTAAGTGCGTTTAATTCTCTTTCAACCGCGTCTCTTAATACTATTGCCAAACGCTCATTCGGTGCTGCTCCAATAATGCTAGAATTGATCAAATCACTATTTGGTAGAAGCTGCGCGAATAGATACTGCCAAAACAGTTTATGCTCAAAATTATTTGTTACCAATACCCTAAACAAACCTAAACTTCCATTGCCTCTTTCTAATTGATCAGGATTCATCAACGCCCGTGCAAATCTCCATCCATCGCGTATATCTATTGGCAGATACTCTGGTAACACTAAGCCAATAAGTGAGCTTGAAAGAAAGACAGCATCTTATTTCAAAGGAACATCTTCTAAACTGGATAACATTTTTTGAAGAGGTTTAATTCTAAAAAGTTCTGGATTAATCGCGCTTCTATTAGCTATACCCGATAAAATTACTGCAAATTTTTCTTCAAAAAGCCTCGGTTCAACTTCTCTAACGGCTTCTAACATACCACTTTCAGTTGGATCTAAAGTTTCAAGCATACTTCCCAACGTACTATCATCAGTTAATAACCTTGGATCGAATCCATTTTTAACCATCTCCACTAACATTCTACTTAGTTCTGGAGCAAAAATATCTGGATTGAAATCTTGACTTCCGACTATCTCCACTAATCCTCCGCTAAGTTCTATAGCAAAAGGTTCTGGATTAAATCCCTCACTTCTAATTATATTCACCAATATCAAACCAAGATTTGTGGCAACAGGTACGGACAACACTTGAAAACCTATATCAGAAAGTATATCTGTAACCAATACTATACCAAGTCTTGAGGCTAGGCCTGAATTGGGATTAAACCTTCCTTCTCTAATCATGGAAATCAACGTTTTAGTAAAACCCCCTGGATCACGTCGTCTATGTACAGCACTTCCTATTAATTCATTATCAAATGCCATGTGATTCTCTTCGCGGTTTATGACCAGATCCCCCAGTCTCTCGCTAACTCTCCCGACGAAAGGTTCTATACCTTTTCCAACCATAGACAACAATCCTTGACTAAGTTCAGCAGGGAAGTTTAAAACTGATCCTCTTCTTTCAGTCCTAACATTAGCCATATCTACAAATACTCTACCAAGCACACTAGCAGAATCACCTAAACTAAAAACTCCGCCTCTAACTATGCTTGTTAGTCCTCTACTGCGCTCCATAGCAAAAGAATTTGGAGTAAATGCAACTTTATTCCTACTGTTTCTCCTACTCCTATTTTCAGATATAAACTGCGGCATAATAAACGTCAATCCTCTACTCAGCCCTATAGAGAAAGGCTCCAGGTAAAGTAATTCACTTCTAACCATATTTATCATATGGAAACATTCTCTAATGCATCTTACCTGTACGCCAGTAATTTCATGAAATTTAGCCGCCTTTCCTTCTTTACTATCTATAGAAGTTAACGATGATATTGATAACATTCCCAAGGCCTCATAGCGTGGCACGAGCTCAACAACAGTATCATCACCGTATTTTAAGCCATTGCTCCACTTTTTTCCTATTGCGGTTATAGCATCGATATTTATCACCAAACCAGCAGCATAGCGTGAAAGCATGTGTGCTAATACCAGATCATTTCGAGCAGATTCAAACGTCAGCGCAACGAAACAGTGTAGATTTTTTTGAATGTCTTCATTTTCGATTCTAACTAAAGATGATGGCAGATTTAATAAGTCAAATATTTTGAGTTTGATATCAAACTTGCTTATTATGCAATCCGTCTTATGATAAGCAAGATCAATATTTCTGTTTTCACGGATATTTCCTTCTGGTACACCACTTTCAATAAGCTTGGTTTTTGCTAATTCGATGATTTTGGGTTCTATTTTTGTAGTTGAGCTCTCTATTCCTGGAAATAATATAACCCGATCCCCTTTGCGAATACCAAACATATATGTGGTTGTTCCATCCACTATTATAGAAATATCATCATATAGGGGAATAATAACTACTTCGGGTAAATCTCTTTTGGGTCTATATGCTCCAACCATCTCGGATATATCATCGGTTGTTGGTTCAAATAGCGCTCTTCGTATTTTAAAAATCCAGCTATATACTGCGCTAACCGGGAAAAATTCTTCATTTGAGGTATACTCTGAAGTATCCTCCTCTAACACTATGTTTAAAGCATCTAAAACAGGTTTTAAAGCTTTTGTATAATCTCCTTCCATCTCGTTGTCCCTAAAGTATAGAAAACAAGAAAATTTTCTTGTAAACAAAAATAATTACCATCTATCATATACAGAACTCATAGCGCCCTTAACCTGTCTAACCATCTCATCACAAAGCTTACGCTCGGTATCAGATAATAGGCGTGGTTTTTGAGGGGCTGCTGGTGAACACTCATAATATCTTAGACCTTGTGACGTACAATCAGTCTTACAACCACTATCATCTGTAGATACCCCTATATATGTGGTGGGTGTGGCTCGATTAGATGGCACTAAAAAGCAGTGGCAATGACATCCACCAACAACAGCACTTAATACCTCATTATTTATTTCAACTATCTTGTTCATATGTTGTCCCTCCAGTTTAGTTAATATTAAACTAATCTTTTAATAAACGGCAGAAAAATGAACATTTTCTCGCACTCTGCCTCTGAATAAATATAACATAATGCCAAAAATATTTCATTAAGCATTGCTTAATAAACAAAGGCCTCGATATTGGGCTCGCAATAGCCTGATGTACTTTAGTGCACTAATACTGCACTAGTGCATGGTTTTAAGGCTTGAAATCAAGGTTTTTGAGGTAGCACTGCACTATGCACTAAACAGTGCATGCCTATGCACTACTTAGTGCATAGGTGAAAATTCTTCGCAAATCTAAAAAATTTAATTATCTAAAATTTGCACTATTAATCAATGAATTGATCAAAAAGCCATAGATGGCGAGGGGTGTGCGGTTATTGCTAATAAAAACATAATCAAACATAGGATAGTTATGATCTACTAACTTATATTTTTTTGAATAAATAGCTGCTTGGTTTTAAGTGGTTTTGATCAAAAATTTTACGAAAATTTTTGAAGATTGATTTTAACGACTTTGATGATCAATATCTCTACTCATCTCTATTACCCTGCTTTCAAAACGCTACAACGCTACATTCCTTATCCAGCAAGGCTTACGGCTATTTTTGAAACGCTACAAGCAATATGGTTGTAGCGTTTTGAAATTGCTTCTAGGCCAAGCCAGATGCGGTTTGTAGCGTTGTAGCGGTTTGAAAGGGGATATAACGTGAGAAGGTATCGTCAAAGTCTGCAAGATAATATCCATGCTTGTTATGTCCTAAACGGATTTGTTTTGGTCTGATCCCAAATGAACTCAATAATCTTGCAAGCGTATTAGTAGTTATCGGTTTTCCGTATCTATATTCACTCCAAGGACGATCTTCTAGTTCGATTAATTTTGTTACTAGACCAGTTGAATGGATTTTGTCAGCATCAATTTCAGCGAAGATTTTTTTAATATCCATTAAGAGTAAGGTGCTAATATTTTCACTACCATCACCATCGCTACCATTAGCATTTTTAAATGCTGCCTCTAGTTTTATAGTCCAATTAGAGCCAATCAATGATGCTATCGAGAATAATGGCAACCAATTATCATTTGCTCTGTCGTTATCGTTCTTTGGTATATTAGGTATGCAATGTTTTAGCAGCTCAAGATTATCATCTGACCAGCGTTTAAGTTGTTGTCTCAGTGGTTCTAACTTAGAAAAGTTTGTAAATGACCATTTGGTGGCTTGCTCTGATGATAGTTTGCGGCGCAATTTGATCACCAATGAACGGTCCAAAATAGTATCAGGTGGATTTTTGATCATCGCTATCGCCATCGGTGTCCAAGTGCTAAATTGTTTTGGCTGTCTATTATTTTTATCACCTTCGGTTCTGAGTACATAGGCAGTATCTCTCGTATGACCAGAATTAATAATTCCTCGTAAATCTTCGTTGTCGTTATTAATGAAAGTATCGCCTTCGTCAATTAAGAGTGTTGGTTGCCATAACTCAATTGATCTAAACATAGCAGATGGAGTTACATTTGAAGCTACCAACGCTTTATTTACTACGGCGCGTAATACACTTAAAACAGTAGTTTTGCCACATCGCTTTTCTGGTGAGGTAATCAGTAGCTTGGGAAAGATACCAAAGGCGTCAATACAATAGCTACCAAACACCCATAAAGTTAAGATAGCAATTTGATCTTCAGATAATATTACATGGTTTTTGATTAGGATTTGAATTTCATTAGCTATACTTTGGCCTTCGACTGGATTATCCCAAGGCTTAACTCCATTCTCTAATTCATTTTTGCTGGTAGAACTAACAGAATTGATCGAGCAAACCAAATTTGATTGTCTATAAGCTTTAACCGCACTGTCCAAGATACTAACAGTTACATTTAGTTTGACAGCTTCTTCTTTACGTACTTGCCCGTATTCCAGAAAGCTTAGTTTTGCAAGTCTACTTATAGATTCATTTTGATCTTGATTTTTTTTGGTATCAATTGAAATATTGTTATTTTTTTTGGTATTAGCTAGTTGAATGCGCATCCTATCAATATCTTCTTCTGATTTGGTTTTCGAAAAATAGAAATTTGGATCGCAAACAAAATTGCTTTTTATACTCCCTTGTTCTACTATACTCTTGTTTTTGGAATTAGCTTTTATCAAAGCCACTCGGTTGCAGCCAGTGGCTTTTGTTTTATCTGGTATCATTGTTAGACCTCATTTTTTATAGTTTATTTGCGGTGTAAGTTGCCCATCGACCCACCGAGCCACTTCATCACGCATCCACCCAACTGCGCGCTTTGAAATTTTTCGACGCCTGGGAAACGTGCTTTCTTTTTCTTTACGCCAGATAGTTGTGGTACTTAATCCAGTAATTGTTTTTAACTCATGTAATCTAATTATTCTATTTTCGCTCATAATTTACCTTTTAGTATTTTTTATATTTATGGTTTCTAAAGTATTATCTTTTTATCATAAGTAAATTTTTTTTGATGTTCAGATAAAATCTCTTAGTAACAAATAATTTCTTACATGCTTATAATAATCTTTTTTTTGTCAAGTGTGCTTGACATTTGCATTGCATAATAAAAAAATCATAAGGAGATTAAATAAAAAAGTGGTTTTTTGAACGCGTAAAATTTTAGATAATAAGAAGTTAAAATATAAAAGTATTGGGTAATAATTTAAATGTATAGCTCATCGATGGTAAATATCTATAATTTGCCTGTAATGTCCTAAAAATTCCCCAAAAATTCTATTAACAACTACTTGGTGTTCAAAATCCGTAGTGAATTCTTTTTGTCTTGTCAGCATCCAATTTATGTCCCATTAATATTATCGGCAACTGTGATTCTACAACAGGGAAAAACAGAGGCAAATATTTCTAAATAGTGGGCTTAATATGAAGAATATTTTTCTTGATAGTCATGTTTGGGCTTATAAAACGTAGAATTTGTAAAGGACCCTTGACACAAAAGAGTGCTACTATTTAAAAAACGACAAAATTTTATGTAATAAAGAGGGTGAGCTGTGAGCAAAAATGAATATCTACTACCACGCTTAATCAGATTACGAGATATTCCGCATTATCTTGGTATGGATAGGAGTATTTTTAATAAGGAAGTTAGGCCATATTTAACTGAGATACCGATAGGAATTCATGGAAAAGCATTTGATAGGCTGGACTTAGATCGTTGGGTAGATTATTATAAGACTCGTAGTGGTCGTCCTTCTAATTTGAGAGGTAATAAATTATGGGACGAAAAAGAACGCCAGGGCTCTTCAAAAGAGGGGATTTCTGGCATATTGACAAACAGGTTTTCGGACAACGAATTCGCGAAAGTATTGGAACAAATTCGCTTGAAGAAGCGGAAAAATATTTAGCGAAACGTATTGAAAATTTGAGGCAGGTTGCTTTGTATGGAGCGCGCCCCAAACGCAAGTTTAGGGAAGCTGCGACTAAGTTTTTAGCAGAAAACCAGCATAAGAAAAGTATTCAATCTGATGCTGAGCAACTTGAGATGTTGGATAAATACATAGGAGATCTTCCTATTGAAGCCGTGCATATAGGATCTTTACAACCTTTTGTTGTAGCTAGAAAGAAGGCAAAAAAGATAAAACTGTTAATTTTAGTTTGGAAGTTGTTCGCCGGATTTTGAATTTAGCTGCGAGCGAGTGGATGGATGATAATAATTTGACGTGGTTGAGTCATGCACCAAAGATCAAATTGTTACCAGTTAATGATGCTCGTAAACCATACCCATTAAATTGGGATGAGCAAGAAAGGTTGTTTAAGGAGCTACCTATACATCTTAAGAGAATGGCGTTATTTGCGGTTAATACCGGTTGTCGTGAACGCGAGGTATGTTCTTTAAGATGGGAGTGGGAGGTTAAAGTACCGGAGTTAAATACCTCGGTATTTATTATCCCAGATAAAACGGTAAAGAATGGTGAAGATCGTTTAGTAGTGTTAAATGAGGCGGCATTATCTGTTATAAATGAAGTAAGAGGCCAGCATTCTAAATTTGTTTTTACTTATGCCGGCAGGTCTATTTCAGGAATGAATAATAGTGCCTGGAAAAATGCAAGAAAAAAAGTTGGACTTGCTGTTCGAGTGCATGATTTAAAGCATACTTTTGGTAGAAGGTTAAGGTCTGCTAGAGTAAGCTTTGAAGATCGGCAAGATTTACTTGGGCATAAGTCTGGTAGAATTACAACGCATTATTCAGCTGCAGAAATTGGTAACCTAATTGCTGCAGCAAATAAGGCTTGTGATACTAAGCTAGGTACTGATGGCCCAACTTTAACACTATTACGAAGTGTAAATGCGGGATTAATTTCCGCAAAGACAAAGGTTGATGATGAAGGGCAAACTTATGCGAATGTAAGTTTGTCTTGATTGTGGAGTTTTTGGGAGCATAGCCCCCACAAAATCCCCACAAATTGACTTTACAAATTAAGTGATTACGATGAAAAGCCTGATTATAAGGTTTGCGCCCGTAGCTCAGCTGGATAGAGTACCTGGCTTCGAACCAGGGTGTCGGGGGTTCGAGTCCCTCCGGGCGCGCCAGATTCTATGAGGTTTTCAGCTTTGTTACTCAATCCACCTAAATCAGTTTGCGGGATTTTTGCGGGACCTGAGCTATCAAGTCCTTTATTTATGCTAGTTTGTATTAACATAAACCTGCCCTAAACTGTTTTTTCCAGGATTTAATACTGCATTTGTACATCGTAGTAGTGTTAATGTTGAGCTGGCAATATCATGATTAGTGCTACAAACCTTATTTGCTGCAGCAATAAGATTGCCTATTTCAGCAGCGGAATAATGAGTTGTAATACGCCCAGACTTATGCCCAAGTAAATCTTGCCTGTCTTCAAAGCTTACGCCAGCAGCTCTTAATCTTCTGCCAAAAGTATGCTTTAAATCATGTACACGTACATGAAGACCTACTCTCTTCCTAGCCCTTATCCAAGCACTGCTCAGCATCCTTGTAAGAGGCTTTCCCGAATAGGTGAAAACATATTCCTGACTTTGTCCTCTTATCTCATCAATTACCGACAAGGTAATAATTGCGGAATTAACAAAACGTCAAAAAGATATTTTTGGTCTTTGCAAGATCCTCGTTCCTAAATTTTTGGGAATATAGGTTTATACTATAATTAAAGTTAGTCTCTAGCAAAGCCGACAATCAACTATTAATATACAACTCTAATTGAGTAGTTGGTTGAATTTGGTAACATACATATGTACATACATACAAAAATACAGGTGCAACATGCTAGATTATAATAACATAGGTGTATTATTTTTTGGGTTAATTATTTTTTTAATTATCTTTATCAAGGGAGTTAAAATTATGCGCCCAACCCATCGAGGCTTGGTAGAAAGACTTGGAAAGTATCATCATTTTGCCTTACCGGGATTTAATTGGATAATTCCATTTATTGATCAAATTATCTATGTAGACATCACCGAAAGAATGGTAAACGCCGAACCTCAAGAGATTATTACTAATGATAATTTGAATGCCAGAGTTGATGCACAAGTATATTTTAAGATTAGAGATGACGAACAAAGTGTCCAGAATTCTCAATATCGCGTTAGCAATTATGAGCATCAAATAGTCAATTTGGCTCGTACTACACTAAGAAATATTATTGGCACCCTGACTTTAAAATCTGCCAATAGTGAAAGAGGCAAAATTAACGATGAGCTCCATAAAACTTTGCGGGCCGAAACCAATGCTTGGGGAATGGAGATTGTCCGTACTGAATTAAAAGAGATAGATCCTCCCAAAGATGTACAAGAAACAATGAATAAAGTGGTTAAAGCAGAAAATGAGAAAATTGCTGCGATAGATTTTGCTACTGCTACTGAAACTGAAGCCGACGGAAAACGCCGAGCCCAGATCAAACAAGCAGAAGGGCTAAAGCAATCGAAAATTTTATCTGCTGAGGGCGAGGCAGAAGCAATTAAAATGGTTAATGAGGCCGCTGAAAAGTATTTTGTTGGCAATGCGCAACTTCTAAGAAAGTTGCAAGCGCTAGAAAATTCTTTGGCCAATAATACTAAGATCGTGGTACCAGAAGGAAGCGATTTAGTTAATGTTATTGGTGAAATGGCTGGCATCGTGCCACTTAAAAAAAATTAGCTGACTTTATAAGGAGACATGACAAAGAAATTACTCTATAGCTTACTCATTTTAATATAATTATTCATGGAACTGGAAAAGCTATAAATTAACTATATAAAATTATTTTTGGTAGTAAAGTTGTTGATGAATTAAATATTGTGGGTAAAATACCTAGGATTTTTTCGTGGCCATGGTATCATAGCCACTAT
>CAZTPH010000031.1:2957-10853 GCA_964614705.1 uncultured Coxiellaceae bacterium | reverse complement strand
TAGTTTCATTAGTACTGCTCATTTTGTCAGCTAGTTAAACCTGTTTTTGCACTTCCAATCGTTTAATAAACTCTGATGTAGATTCCCAACGCCTTGGCGGATTAGCTCCGCAGGTGTTATACACCAACCCTTTATTATAACATTTCGAATAGCAATCTTCTTCGCCTAGAGCTTCTCCCAGTTGTACTGTGGGGTTAGTAAAACTAAATGGCTTAGAAAGACAAGCGCACCAACACCCCCCAGCTACAACGGTTAATATCACATCATTTACTTGGATTATTTTTTTCATATACTCCTCTATTTTTAGTTAACACTGCAATAACATTCTGTTGCAATGAGTGTAACAGAATATCGAATATATTTCATTAAGCATCCCTTAATTAAACCTAAAAAAAGCAGCTTGTATTCTAGTATCATATCAATAACAAGCTGCAGTATTTTTAACTCTGTTTATATTGAGTTGTCGGTGAGGATTTGATCCCTTGTTTCCGTTTCATCTGAATCGTCTGTTTTGATAAACGGTTTAATTTTGTGGTCATCTTTAATTGGCGTAGATCTAAATAAAAAACGGTTGCCGCCGGTGCTAATTAGTTGGATGATGCTAGGAATAAACAAAAAAACATTAAATATATTTTTCCAGTTAAGAGTGCCAATATGAAGATTTTTAGCTGAGTTTACTGCGTTTTTAAATTGAAGGGCTAAAATTTTTTGCTCTTCAGCTGGTAGATTCCTTTTATATCCTGCTAAAACTTTTTCCGCAGTATTAGCCACAGCTATTATTAGGTTATAATTTTTGCTATCTTGTTCAGCTAGCCATTCCATTTGGTTAATCCAGTTATGAGCTTGTAATTCTAGGATATTTGTTAACGTTGGTTCATGGACTGAAAAGGAGAGGTATGTGCCATGCTCATGTTTAAACTTGCCCAAATTAGTATCAAGATTAATCTGCCTATTATCGTGCAGAGGAGGGTCCACATCGGTGTGGCCATGAATTATGGCTGCAAGGTAGTTAGGGTAGGTATCAAAATTAATGCAGCCGATATTTAGTTGTTTCTTAAGTCTGCTCCAAACGAAAGATTCAAGATTTTTTTTAGTTTGCTCTGACAGTTCGTTGGATCGTAATTTTTTTCGAAAACTATCATTGAGCTGATCTAGTAGTTTTGCTAGATCAATAGCTGAGTTTAGTTCATCATTTAGGTCAAAACTTTTTGACAATTTTTCTAGGTCAGTAAAGTTATTGGGCGCATGCATAAAAAGATTAATTTTTTGGCCGTCACTAGTCAGTGCGTATGACGCAAGCTTAAGATTGGGAATAATACTTTCATTAATTATATCTTGTATTTCCGATTGTTCTGCTAATCCAAATTTGATCGTTGCCATTAGGCCAAGTAATGAGTTGCACTGATCGTTTTTGTTGCGAATTTTCCATTCCAGATTTTTTTCCCAGTCTTCTATTTTGATTTTTTCATCAGGTTGTAAGATTTTTTTATAGTTATCAAATAAAAAATCATCATGATTAGAGAAAATAATTTCTAGTTTTAGCCCATTGTGGTGTAATTTTTGCAATAACTTGAGAGTCAAATAGTCATTGCCACCACGATCGGCAAAGAGATCGCCGAGCAATCTAATGTTCGAACTTGGGATAACGGTAATTTTGTCTAAGATATCCTTAAATTCTTCCAGCTGATCTTTTGAATTAGCTATGGCATGCGGTTCGTTTTTATCAAAACTTAATTGATCATAAAGCTCCCATAATCTTATGAAGTCCTCTTGGTTTATTTTAATTTCGCCTTCATAAATAAGCTCCCAAATGAGCTTCATTACATTGCCATGCATATCTCCCAAGGTAACAACCTGCTCGGGATGATTGCGAATAGTATCGGGGTGTTGTCTTATATTAGCTTCTTTGGTGTGTAAAATGCCCATGCTTCCTCCTCTAAACTTATGTTATGCAGGCCTATATTACACCTGATTGGTAAGTTATGAAAGTAGGTGGAATATTTCATAAATATTGCTTGTTTGACGCTATAATTATAGAATTTAGGTTTATGACACTTTTAACAAGCGATACCGTGATGAATGAAAAGTTATTCAGAAAATATAAAGCTACTAGAGTGCGATAATTTATTGATCATAACCGGCGGGGTAAAGTGCACTTGTTTTTATCTAAGTAAGGGTATGCTAGTTGTGCTAGGAGAATATGATAAAATAAATGAAGATGCTTGTTTGCAAGAGTGCTGTAAAGATCTTGATAACTATAGTGGAGGTAAAACCTACCAAATAGAATGAGGTAATCCAACCATATGTGTGTCAAAATTTACCTTTAAATCTGTGTTTAATGGTTTTTTGGATGTGATGGGGTGGTCATCTGCTAGAAAGTCAAAACTTAAGAAGGATTGAGGTTAGTGATAGGTGAAGGGGGTGTAAATCTTGCTGAAAACTATCGCAAAAGCGCCATTGCCAGTGACATTGGTCATAGTGCCAAAGGTGTCAAAGAGTAAATATACTGCTGTTACAATCCCGATCATCTCTGGAGTGAATCCCAAGTAAAGTTCTAAAAGTGGTGCAACCACTACTACTACTCCACCAGGAACGCCAGCTACGGAAAATTTTGCTAAAGTGTAGTAGCAGGCGAAAACGATAAAATCTTTAAATTCTGGCAGGTTTAAATTAAAGGCGTGCATAGTAGCTAGCGCAATAATTGGTAATCCGATCGCGCTGCCGATGGAATGAATATTACAAGTTGCTGGGATTATGATTTCGGCAAAAGTCGGGTTTTTTAGATTTTTTTCGGTGCATATAATGGTGACAGGTAGCGTAGCTGCGCTTGAGATGGTAGAAAAAGCGGTAATACTGGCTGGCATCATATTCTTTAACTGTTGCCAAAATGTAATTAAATTGAAGTTGGCTGCAATTAGGTAGATTGCAATAATATAAAATAGTTGAGTGCCGACAAATACTCCTGCGATTTTTCCATATGAGGTTATAAGTTCAGTAAGAATTTTTTCATGTTCTAATTTAAAAAGAAAGCCGAGGATGAACAGAGGTAAAATTGGAGTAAAGTATTTTTTAAAGAAATGAATTAATGCAAAATTTAATTTCTGTGACCAGCTGTTAACGAAGTTGTCAGGTTTGAAAGCAAAAAATAATCCTAAAATTATGCTAACTAGTAATGCAGTTTCGGTATTGATGAGTTGAGGTAGATTTAACTTCCAGGTGGGGATCAATGGCAGAATGTTGTTAGTGAAGGTTAATTTAAACTTAAATAATGGCAAAAGATTGAATCCAGCGGTGTAGCCAACCATTATGGCAATAAAATTAGAAAGAGTTACCATGGCTAGTAGTAGCAAGATGAATTTTCCGGCCTTATTTTGTAAAGCTATTAGTGAGCTAGATAAAAAGATAAAAATTATCAGCGGTAAAAAAAAGATCAGTAGACTTTTTATGGAGAGGCTAATAGCATATGAAAATGATTTTGTCTGGGTTGGGATAAATTTTCCCAAAAAAATTACCATGGCAAGCATGGTCAGCAAGACAAATAACATTTTGAATTTAATTAAAAAATGTCTCATCGATTATATTTAACTCGGCAAAATTCTACGGATGGTAACAAAAAATGTGGCAATGGGGAACATGAAAATTAATTTTAATTGTATATTCAATGTTAAGATTGTTTTATAAGGTCAATCAATAAAATGGCAAAACCAGCAATTATAGTTAATCACCACAGCTTGTTTCAAATCTAAAATGCTTGTATCATCATAGTACCTTAAGATATTGGTGCTCTATGAAACTATGTAACTTTGAAGTAGGTAATGATTTGCCACTATTTTTAATAGCTGGTCCATGTGTGATTGAAAGCGAAAAAATTGCACTTGAATCTGCTGTATTTCTCAAAGAGGTGGCCGAGAGATTAAAAATAAATTTCATCTATAAAACTTCTTTTGAAAAAGCTAATCGTACCTCAGTTAACGGATATTCAGGTCCCGGTTTTGACGAAGGGATGAGAATTTTACGTAAAATAAAAGAAGAAGTTGGGGTGGCTATTTTGACCGATGTTCATGAGTATACTCCATTTGAAGAGGTGGCTTCTATCGTAGATGTTCTCCAAACTCCCTCGTTTTTAAGTCGTCAAACCAGTTTTATCAAAAGAGTGACCCAGCAAAATAAGCCGGTAAATATGAAAAAGGGACAATTTTTATCACCTGGGGAGATGAAAAATGTGGTAGAAAAAGCCAAATCAACAGGGAATGAACAGATTATGGTTTGTGAGCGAGGCTTTACCTTTGGTTATAATAATTTAATTGTGGATATGCGTTCGCTAGAGATTTTAAAATCTACTGGTTGTCCAGTTATTTTCGATGCTGGTCATTCGGTGCAACAGCCTGGTGGTACTGGATTTTCAACCGGTGGCCAACGTGAGTTTATTCCTGTTTTGGCGCGTGCTGCCGTAGCTGTTGGTATCGCAGGGCTATTTATTGAAACTCATCCAGAGCCTAGTAAAGCACTTTGTGATGGGCCTAATATGTTGCCGCTTAAAGAGATCGAAGCTTTGCTCCGGACCTTACAAAGGATAGATCAAGTAGTTAAATCACACTAAAAAGTAATATCTAATTAACTATAGTAATAATGGTTGTTTTGGATATTATATAGGCAGTTAGAACGTGGTCCATAGCTATGGTAGCTATAGTTACTATTATTGTGTCTATTGCTATGATAGTGTTTATGGTAGTGACTATGATAGTTGCTGTGGCTATGATGGCTGCTATGTCTTCTACTTCTACTTCTACTTCTACTGTGAGAGCGATGCCCGCGACGTCCACCACAAATTTCTGAGAGTTCATACAAGTTTAGTTCAATCATATCTAAATCCTCGTTTAATTTGGTCTACAAATATTTAGAAATAACCCAAAAGACTTGATCTAAGAGCAATTCTAATCTATTTTGTATGCAATATTTATTGTAATTGAAGCTAATTAAAAATCAAGTCCCTTTGGAGGTGAGTTATGGTAGTTACAATTTCAGAGATTAAAGCTCGTGAGATTTTAGATTCTCGTGGTAATCCAACTGTTGAGGCAGATGTTGTGCTGTCTTCTGGAGTAAGGGGGCGTGCTTGCGTGCCTTCTGGGGCCTCTACAGGGTCAAGAGAAGCTTTAGAGTTAAGAGATGGTGATAATAAGCGTTATCTTGGCAAAGGTGTTTTAAAAGCGATAGGCCACGTTAATGGCGAAATTCGCGATGCTCTTTTAGGTAAAGATCCAAGCAAACAAGAGGAGCTTGATCAAGTCATGATTAGTTTGGATGGTACGGAAAATAAGAGCAAATTAGGTGCTAACGCTATTTTAGGCGTTTCAATGGCCATTGCACGGGCGGCGGCGACTCAAGCTGGTTTGCCACTATATCGCTATTTGGGTGGTGATGGTCCATTTGAACTGCCAGTTCCAATGATGAATGTTATTAACGGCGGAGCTCACGCTGACAATAATGTTGATGTGCAAGAGTTTATGATTTTGCCTGTTGGCGCACCAAATGTGGTAGAAGCCATTCGTTATGGAGCTGAAGTATTTCATAATTTGAAAAAAGTGTTAAAGAAAAAAGGGATGAATGTTGCAGTCGGAGATGAAGGAGGATTTGCTCCTAATTTGAGCTCCAATGAAGAGGCATTAGAATCAATTTGTCAAGCTATTGAAATGGCTGGATTTAAATTGGGAAGTGATATCTGTTTAGGTTTAGACGTTGCTGCCTCTGAACTTTATGAAGATGGGCTTTATAATTTAAAATCTGAAAATAAAAAGTGTAGTTCCGCTGAATTTGTCGATTATCTAGCTAATTGGGTAGCAAAATATCCAGCCTTAATTACGATCGAAGATGGCTTAGCTGAAGGTGATTGGGAAGGCTGGAAGTTAATGACTGACAAGTTGGGTAAAAAGATTCAGCTAGTTGGTGATGATCTATTTGTTACCAATACCAAGATTTTAAAGAAAGGGATTGAAAGCGGAGTGTGTAATTCTATCTTAATTAAGCTAAATCAAATTGGTACTATTACCGAAACTATCGAAGCGATTAGAATGGCCAAAAATGCTGGCTATACTGCAGTAATTTCTCATCGTTCGGGTGAAACTGAAGATACCACTATTGCAGATATAGTGGTTGCAGAGTCTACCGGCCAGATTAAGACCGGCTCATTGTGTAGAACTGATCGTGTGGCCAAGTATAATCAGCTCATTAGAATTGCAGAAGAGCTTGGTGCAAAAGCGGGTTACATTGGCAAGAGAGCTTTTCCTCGCAGCTTTAAGTAGTGCTATTATTTTCAAGCCATGCCAAATTGGTGTGGCTTGATTGTTTAGGTGGAGATCATGAGGGGGTTGCTAATTGGTTTAGTTATTGTTTTGATTATTTTGCAATATCGCTTATGGTTTGCCAAAGACGGTATAGTGAGCGTTTTTCATCTTAAGCGAGAAATTAAGGTCCAAGAAGCTAAAAATAGAGAGATTATTAAACAAAATAACACTATGGAAGATGAAATTAAAGCACTGAAAAATAGTAAAGATGCTATCGAAAATAGGGCACGCCATGATCTTGGTATGGTAAAAAAGGGTGAGGTTTTTTATCAGGTGGTGAAAGCTTAAAATTTATGCAAACTCAAACTCTTATTCCTACTAGACTGGTTGGTCCGATTAAAATTATCAGTACATATTTTACGCAAGAGGTTCGGGCTCCGCTTGCAACTTTAGAAACTCCTCTTTGGTTTTCAGTTGATCGCGGAGCGCGAGTGTCTAGGCGCACTGATGGCATCAAAGTAGTTTTGGTTTCTGAATCTATGAGTCGTTCTATTTTGTTGGAAGCTAAAGATGCAGAAGATGCAGTTATAATGGTGAATGATTTAGCAGCTCATCGAGCTGAGATGGATAAAATAGTCTATTCTCAAAGTCGTTTTACTAAGTTGCAAGATTGGAATGCGCAGATAGTAGGTAATTTGATCTATTTGCGTTTTTCTTTTACCACTGGTGGGGCGGCTGGTCATAATATGGTAACTAAAGCCGCAGACCTATTGCAATCTTGGGTAGTTAAAAAATATGCCAATTTTAAATATCTATCTATTTCTGGTAACTATTGTGTAGATAAAAAAAATTCAGCAGTCAATGGTATTTTAGGTAGAGGAAAATATATGATTGCTGAGTTAACTGTTCCGCGAAAAGTGTGTATAGATCTTTTGCATGTTATGCCTGAACAACTAGTTGAGATTAATATTAAGAAAAATTTAATTGGTTCCATTATCTCAGGTGGGATAAGAACAGCTAATGCTCATTTTGCTAATATGTTATTAGCTTTTTATTTGGCAACTGGGCAAGATGCAGCCAATATTGTGGAAGGTTCGCAGGGTTTTACTCATGCTGAAATGCGTGGTGATGATCTATATTTTTCGGTTACTTTGCCTAATGTGATTGTGGGGGCGGTCGGTAGTCATAAAAACTTGCCCTATATTCAAAATAATATTAGTGCTTTAGAGTTATTTAAGGATAATGATCATGAGTTTAATGCACGCGCGCTTGCTATAGTTGCTGCCTCTTTAGTATGGTGCGGTGAGTTATCTTTACTTGCTGCGCAAGTTAATCCTGGCGAGTTAATGCGTAGTCATGTGGCGCTTGAAAGGAAGATGGTAAAAAATTAGTGGTTGGTTATTAGGGTGTAGCACTCTTTTATTATTATTTGATCTTGTAGTACAATAAATATACAATGTGTTTTGAGGTTATTTTGTAGGAGGTGGGAAGATGATGGAAACTGATTTGACATCAAAGAAAGAAAAACCAGTTAATGCTTTACCAAAGTTAGTTGATATTTTATCAGATAGTACTAGTAGTGATAATGACGTATTTTTAAAAATTAGAGAGAAAA
>CAZTPH010000031.1:1866-2947 GCA_964614705.1 uncultured Coxiellaceae bacterium | reverse complement strand
GTCGTGGTAATGGAGATAAAATAAGCAAACTTCTTGTTGAAGAGTTGCTAGCCAAAGATACTAACGGTATTTATCAAGAGAGAAACTCTGTTAATAACATCAGAAAAATAATTCAAGATAGACTTTCTAATCCGGAAAAGTCTGAAAATGAGGCGATTTGGGGGTATCTTTTAGTCTCTCTTGACGAATGCGAATACCTGAGAAAGCTGAGCGATCTTTGTGATATTTATATTAAGCATTTAGAATCAAATAAGTTAGCTATATTGTATAGCGCCAAGATCATCAGGGAAAAAATAGACATATTGCTGGAAGCACGTGGCTATATTGATGACAATAATCTAACCCCTGTAGACCGTTTTACTGGTTTTATGGCGTGTTTTAATAAAAATCGCGTAACATTGGAGAAGCATGCGGACAGCGGTACAGTAATATTTGTGAATACCCTGTTATTTATAGGAAGTTTTATTTTTTCCATCATGCCAAAATTTTTTCCTCCTGCTGTAGTTGCGCTGTTACCATTTCAGCGATTTATTAAAAAAACTAGCATAAAGAGCATAGATAAAATTGTAGAAATTTTGGATGAAGCATTTCAACATAAAAAAAACATAAACGATAGTAAAGCTATAGAACGCCTAGTTACTCAGTTTGGATCTTATCTCTCAGATTTAGAAAGTATTGCTATAGAAAGCGAACATGATCCACTTATTAATAGGCAGATTATTCAACGTAAGGAAGGTGCTGTAAAACTATTGCTCGATGTGCTCAGAGATGAGAATAGCTATAATACAATAGAGGATAAGTTACTTGCATTTAGAAAGGTGTTTTTTAAGCAAAAACCAATTTTAGAAAGTGATCGAGATAATATAGGTAACTTATTTTTAAGAGCTTCAGATCTAATCGCTGAGATTCCTCATGCAATATCCAATATAAGAGGTTTGGGCAAAAAAATAGATCTGGAGAATTTAGCGGAATTTGATAGTGTTTTACGTTCTGGGTCTAAGTCTTCTTTGATTAGCTAAAGTTCAGTTTCTATCCAGCCACCAAACAGATGGAAATACAATCCCATCCTTATGTTCCGCAG
>CAZTPH010000031.1:0-1766 GCA_964614705.1 uncultured Coxiellaceae bacterium | reverse complement strand
AGGGTTTAATAATTTTTTAATATCATTCGTGGGCGATTTCTATCCAGCCACCAAACAGATGGAAATACAATCCCATCCTTATGTTCCGCAGGAGCAGGATAGCCGCAGCCAAAGTTTTAGTCGGTAGAATGCAACAGATTCATTATGCTCCGTAGGAGCAAGATAATTACAGCCCAGGGTTTCAACCCTGGGTTCTGATGTAGAAGATCGTTAAAACCCTGAAAGGGTTTAATAATTTTTTAATATCATTCGTGGGCGATTTCTATCCAGCCACCAAATAGTGGAAAATACAACCCCATTTTAATTTGACGATCGGGGTCAAATTTTTTAATGGCACTGTGATAACGGATTAGTTGATCTGAATAGTTGTTTAACTCTGTTGCTAAGAATTTTTCTGCCTCTTTTTGATTTGGGGTAGAGGTTTTATAATCTATAATCCATCTTATACCATCTTGGTCAATAAAGGTTCTGTCGATTACTAATTTAACCGGTTGATTGGCAAAAATAGTTATTAACTCAAGTTCATTAGCTGCTTGCTCGTGATCCTTTAAGATCCATCTGCCTCGAGAGTCGGTAGAAATTGTAGAGAGAGCTTTTTCAATTAGTTTTATGCCAGCGGAAAGATCAATATACCCAAACTGTCTAAGCAATTTTGTCCAGTAAGAGTGCAGATGGTGATAACTATTGTTTGCAGACAAATCAGCCAAATTTATTTTAGCTAGTAGGTAATGAATAACGGTACCGATAATTGCCGGTTGGTTATCTTGAATATTGAGTTGGGGCAGGTTATTGTTTGGTTGGGTGGTAATTATTATAGGTGATACCCAGCTCCGGGTTAGGCGGATGAGTTTCGGTTCTGTGACGTTGGTTGGAATAATGTTTCGTGTATTGCTATCTTTATATTCTACAGAAATATTAGGTAACACTGGTTCTAGTTGCTCTAGTAAGCTGCCCCTTTGAGCAATGGTTTTATCATCTTTAATAGAACCTATTAAAGATGCCGAATGTTTTGCTCTAGTTATAGCTACGTAGAGTATCCTACCAGTTTCATAGTACGATCTTTTTTGTTCTACTTGTCTTAAATAGTTATATACTTGGTCGTTATTATCAAACGAGCTTATAGGAGCTAAAATTAAGCCGCTGCCACTATGTAATTTGGGTCGATCGTGCCACAAAAGTAGTTTGTATTCATTTGCTTTAGTTGCTCGGTTGATATTGGGTACGATTACATGGTCAAATTCCAGGCCTTTGGCTTTATGAATGGTCATGATGATAATTTTTGCATTCAGGTTGTTGGTAGGCAAAAATAGGTCATTTAATTTTTGGGCAATCTTGTCTAGTTCATCATTATTATTAAGTAATTCTAAGTATAACTCGGCATATTCGAGCTCTTCTTCACCGGCAGCAGTGGCAGGTCCGCCGAGCGCCAGCCAACTTTTTTTAATTAGTTCTGGCAGAGGTAGTCGATTTCTTTGATCAAAAAATGGTTTTAGGAGTTCAATAAATTTAGTTAATCTTTTTTTGCCGTCATCTGATAAGTTAAGCGTAGATATGGCGTTAATGATATCCCAGATCAATAGGTTAGATCCATGCGCTATTTGATGTAAATCATTAAGAGTTAATCCACACCATGGAGCTCGAAGGATGGCAATCCAAGATACCTTATCAGCTGGATCGAGTAGAGCTTTAGTTAGTGAAAATAGATCACGTACTACAAGATTGGTTTGTAATGATGACAGTTCAAATGCTTGGTAAGGTAAATTTTC
>CAZTPH010000030.1:0-10868 GCA_964614705.1 uncultured Coxiellaceae bacterium | reverse complement strand
TGCCAAGCTTAAAGTACTTAAAAACCCTGGCTATGACATAGTGGTTCCCTCTAACTATCATGTAGAGAAGATGATTAAAAATAATATGCTATATCCACTAGATAAAAGCAAATTGCCCAATATTAAACATCTCTCTTCTCAGCTGCTAAATATGCCCTTTGATCCACAAAACAAATATAGCGTACCATATTTCTGGGGTAGCACGGGTATAATTGTTAACACCAAATATATAGATAAAAATAAAATCTCTTCTTGGGAAGATTTTTGGAACCCGATTTTCAAAGACAAATTAATGCTGCTTAATGATATGAGAGATGTATTTGGCTTTGCTCTGCTTACGCTTGGCTATTCAGCTAATGAAAAAGATCCTAAAAAAATTGAAGAAGCCTATTTGAAACTAAAAAAACTTTTGCCTAACATTAAAGTTTTTAATATTGATACCGTACCAAATATCTATATTGACGAGGATGTTACTATTGGAATGGCATGGAGCGGTGATGCTAGAATGGCCCAAGAAGAAAATCCATCCCTTGAATTTATCTATCCCAAAGAAGGCTTTACCATTTGGGTTGATAGTTTAGTAATTTTAAAAAATGCCCCGCACCCAGAAAATGCTTATAAATTTATCAATTTCCTGCTAAACCCAGAGATAGCCAAACAAACTGCGATTAGCCTTGGCTATTCTACCGCTAATGCTAGCGCTGCAAAATTAATGCCGAAAAAAATCAGAGATAACAATATAGATAACCCTAATAAAATAATCATGAAAATGGGTAAAAATCAGCTGGACATAGACGACAACACCAAACAAATTTACGAAAAATATTGGGAAAAACTTAAGATCGATGGATGAGCAAGTTTTAGTTGATTTTAGAATCAATTTCAAAGCGTTGAACATAATTATCTAAAAGAGCACGAATCATCGCCTGGTAATGCGCGTAGTGTTTTCCTGCTTCTTGCTTGAAATAATTAATACTTTTTCTACTAAGCATTAGAGTAACTTTGATCGTATCTTCCTTTAAAATCAAATCTTGGGGCTTAGGTAAAAAATCATTAACAATTTTTAGCCTGCCGATAGGCTCATTGGTGTATTTTTTCGCTTTCATATATTTTTTCCCCTTTCTCCAATATCCGGCGCCTATTATCCGAATTAACTCATTACGGTAAGTAAATCTTACTGTCATAACATAACCATCTAGCAAAACAAAAATATCTTTTTTCAAATTGGCTATGCTCTAAATCTTCTGCAATCACACGATCTGGATCAAAAAAAGCCTGCGTAAATCATTTTTTACTTCAACCAAAAGATAATAAGTACAGCAATTAGTCTGTTTTACGCCCAACCTCAAATAACCCTATCCCAACCGCAACTGAAACATTAAGATTAGGGACAATTCCTTTCATCGGAATTTTAAATAAAAGATCACAACCATCCTTAGTTAAACGCCTTAAGCCGCTACCTTCTGCACCAAACACTAGCGCGATTGGCGGCACAAGGTCTATTTGATATATGGTCTTTTCAGCTGCTTCATCTGCCCCATAAATCCAAATATTGCTTTCCTTCAATATTTTAATCGTACGAGCTAAATTAGTAACTGTGATAATAGGAGTAACGCCCACCGCTCCTGACGCAACCTTGTAAACCACTGGGGTTATTCCACAAGCTTTATCCTTAGGAACGATTACGGCATGAACTCCGGCAGCATTAGCAGTCCGTAAACACGCGCCTAAATTATGTGGGTCTTGCACTCCATCCAAAATCAACAAAAATGTCTCTTGGCCATAACGTTCTACAAGAACCTTTAGATAGTCTTCGCTATACTCACCGGTATAAACTATTTCTGCTACTGCTCCTTGATGACTCTCTAAAGGAAACATCTCATCGATCTTATCGCGAGCAAGATACTTTACCGCTATACCATTTTGTTGTGCCAAAGATTCAACCTCTACAAATCTCTTATCACGTTCTTTAGGCTGCAAAAATACCGCTTTAACATCTTTAGGCATCGTGGTAAGCGCAGCAATTATCGGATGATAACCAAAAATTAACTTTTTCTGTGCCATAGATTATCCTTATTCAACAAAAATTTCTTTCTCTATGGTTTCATCGTAGCCATCAATTACTGCTTCATCATCTAAGTCCGCAGCTAAAACATTGGGCACACTTTGCCCTTCAAGCAAAGCAAGAGTCTTTTCATCTGATGCTATTGACTCGGTAAACTCTAAAAGTGGCGGTAACTCTGTAATGCTAGTTAAATTAAAGTGATCTAAAAATTTTTTGGTAGTAGCAAACAAAGCCGGCCTACCTGGAACCTCTTTATGCCCAACTACTTTAATCCACTCGTGCTCAATAAGAGTTTTAATAATGTTGGATCCAACCGCAACTCCACGAACGTCTTCTATTTCAGACCTGGTAATAGGCTGGCGATAAGCAATCAGCGATAAGGTTTCGAGCAAAGCTCTTGAGTATTTTGGCGGTCTTTCTTCATACAATTTTGCCACCCAATCACTTAATTCAGATTTAGCTTGAAATCTCCAACCACTGCCAACCTCTTTTAATTCAATACCACTATCTTTATAATCTTCTACTAACTGATTAACTATATCCTTTATCTCATTGATTTCTAGATTATTATTATTAGAAATAAATATTTTTTGCAATTTATCTAAAGCAACGGGATGGACTGATGCCATGATCAGCGCTTCAATTATCTCTTTATGTGTAGCAACAGACATAAATTATTGTCTAACCTCTTCTTTAATCTTTAAGTGAATTGGACCGTATAACTCCGCTTGAACTAGCTCGATAAGATTTTGCCTTAATAACTCTAGAATAGCAATAAAACTTACCACCACCCCAAGCCGCCCTTCAGCAACAGTAAAAATTTGCTCAAAATTGACGAATTTTGACTCTTGTAATATAGCCAAAACGCTGCTCATTCGCTCTCTAACCGATAAGCTCTCTCGATTAATATGGTGGTGACCAAGCATGGCGGTCCGCGCTAACACATGCTTAAAAGCGGAGATTAATTCCTGCAAGTCTAGTCTCGGCATGGGACGAGCCACTTGCTCAATCTTGGCAAACACATTTACCGGAAATACATCTCTTTCTACTCTAGGTAAGCTATCTAAATCCAGAGCTGCCTGCTTAAATTGCTCATATTCACGCAATCTCCTAACCAATTCGGCCCTAGGATCTTCCTCTTCAGCCTCTAAAACTTTTGGTTCGGGCAATAATAACTTAGACTTAATTTCCGCCAAAAGCGCAGCCATTACCAAATATTCCGCTGCTAACTCCAAATTAAGATCCCGCATTAACTCGACATACTCCATGTACTGCACAGTAACTTGCATAATTGGAATATCTAAAATGTTGATATTTTCACGCTTGATTAAATACAACAGTAGATCTAAAGGGCCAGAAAACGCCTCTAAGATAATTTTAAGCGCTCCAGGCGGGATATACAAATCTTTAGGTAAATCATTGAAGGGTTTACCTAAAACCGTAGCGTATGGAACCTCTTCAGGCTCTTGTTTAATTGTATCCAAAGTATCTCTATTCATTCTAAGCGCTATTCTCGATATTCCTACAAGAAAGTCAATAAAAGTTGCTAGTTATCGCTAAAACTAATATCCTCATGACCTATCAATAACTTACCAAAAAACTATGAAAATATTATTTGACTTTTTTCCGATTGCACTATTTTTTGTAATCTACAAATTCTATAACATATATTATGCCACTGGCATCATGATTGCAGCCTCAATCCTACAAACGGGTTTTTATTGGTTTAAAGAGCGCAAACTTGAGATTACCCACCTGATAACTCTTGGCATCGTAATAATTTTGGGTGCTGCTACCATATGGTTTCGTAATGACTATTTTATTAAATGGAAACCAACGGTAGTTTATTGGGTATTTGCTTTCTTGTTTGTTGTTTTTCGTATATTTAAGCGAAAAAACCTTATCGAGCTATTAATGGCAGGAAAGGTCTCATTACCGCATAAAGCTTGGTATGCGCTCAATACTAGCTGGATGCTATTTTTTATTTTTATGGGCATAGCTAATCTCTATGTTGCTTATAATTTTAGTACTGACACCTGGGTGAATTTTAAACTTTTCGGTGGATTAGGCGCTACCACTATCTTTATAATTTTTCAATCTATCTATATGGCAAAGCATTTGAAAAGCAATTAGGGCTTGCGTTTGTCCTAGCAGCAAAATCTATCACCCCACTTGAAAAATTTCTCATCATCCGACTTGCCCGGGTGATATTATTAAGATCACGAGATCAAGTCAGGCAATGTAGTAATAAAAAACCAAAAGATCGACAAATGCAACGAACACCGCCAACCTTAACGCTCAACACTATAGATTAAATCTATCCCACCACCATCTACGCTACTTTCGCTGCGAAGCGAAAAATATCTACCCATATAATATTTGATCTTAAAAACACCAGCTTGATCTAAAAAGCTTTTACTATATCCTACATAGATCCTAGGAGTTAAGTATTTCCCCAACACAAACACCGTATTAGTAGCCAACTGATTATACTGAGCGCCTAAAGAATTACTACCCGGCCCAATACTTTTTTCTTTGGTAGCAAATGAGGTAGCCTCTTCAGTTATACCAAATTCACTTAAGTTAAATTTTTCTTTTAAACTATCCACCAAGCTACCAACTCCACTTCCACCAACATTCAAAGCAGTAGCTGCTTGCAATAGTAATGCACCACCACCTTCAGAAACAGTATCAACAGAACTACCCAAAACCAAATAAGACAAAATATCAGAGTTATTTAAGCCCGTTGGTTCTGAAAAAAGAGTGGTTTTAGGATTGTTAAGCATACCAGTAATTCTAGCACCAACTGTCAGCTCCTGATTTTCAGCGCTAAAAAATGAACGATTGGTAATAGTTTTAATTTTTTTAACCGCCTCAAGATATACTTGGGGATTAGTAAGAGCGCCACCTAAAAACCTTAACTCTCCTCTCGCAACCTTAAGTTGCTCAGCATAGATCTTATAACGTGCATCCTTGATATAAATCCTTCCTAAAGCTGTAGTTACCTTATGAGGATTATCTATAATCGTTAGCTCACCCTTAACTCTGCCACTTAATCCCAATAGATCCAAATATACCTGATCACCAAAACTGATCTTGAGTTTGGCACCAAAAGCATTAATAAAATTAGACGCGGACTTTTGTTCGTCAACATAGACCAGCTCGCTTGGCATAAAATCATAGCTGGTGAAATCTATCGGCTTGATTTTGGCTTGTGGAATATCGATGTTTCCAGTTAGGTAAAACCGATGCCGATTAAAATCCAAAAGTAAATCAGGGGACACTCGCAGATAATACTCTTTATTGTTTGCCAGCAAAAAATTACTTCCTTTAATAAACAATTTTCCTGCCAACCAAGAGTCATTTATCGTACCACTACCATTAAGAATCAGACGCCCCTTATCACCATCTATAGATCCTTCATAGATTAGCTTACCATTATCGATATTCACTGTAGCCATAAGATTTTTCAAACTGAGATTCAGATCTGGTATTCTTAGGCTAACCTTACTAAGCAACAATATGCCGGAAAATTTAGGCTCCCATAAACTGCCTGCTATCGTAATTTTTAATTTTAACAAACCGTACACATCTTTTATTTTAGGTAAAAATGAGGTCATAAAAGCGAGATTATTACTACTCCAATTGATCTGGCCTACTAATTTATGATTACTAAACCAGTCTCTAAACTTAACTAGCTGCTTAATCTTTAAAGATAGAGAGATCATCTGATCTTGTTGATTGGTTTGTAGAACAAATCCATTTTGGTCCATCTTACTAAAAAACCCCAACTCAGCTAACTTAATTTTTTCTCTACTACCCAGCACAACAACTATTGGCGATATCTTGCCATTAAAATTAAACCATCCTTTTGTACTATTAGTTATCGCCAGATTACCATTAAATAATAAAGGAGCAAACTTCAGATCATCTAGCTCTAAACCATCAACTTTTAATTTTAAAAATGATTGCTGTTTTCCCGTTAAATTAATCTCAGTATTTAAATCAACCAGTTTAGATTTAGCCTTATTATAAGCAAGGCCCACCAACTTACAATTACCTATTATTTTATCAATCATTCCATGGACATTAAGATAAACTGTACCATGGCTTGATAATTCTCGAGCAGCAAATATAGGAGTACTTTTCAATTGCAACATCCACTCAATTTTTAATTGATCGGTTTTTGCACTCTGGACGGACAAGGTACCATTAGGCAAAATAGCCGCCACTACTAATTTAAGCAAGCCTGCCTGATCAAATACCAGATCATAGTTAAGTTTATTAACCATAACCGCATCTTCTTCATTTATTTTAATTTGTAAATCATGAAGTTTAAGCTCGGTTAATAAAGCAAATTTGGACAAAAAAGAAGTTGTTGCTGCCAAAATTTGGTTGGGCTTAATTTGTTTGGCATTAAAAGTGTTTTGGCTTTTAACTACGATATTAATTCCATTTAAATGAACCGAAGAAAGTGGAAGCTTGCCCTTGATTAAACCGACAAATGCTGGCTTAAAAGATAGCTTGTTTGCCTTGATAACTATCTGATCATTTTCAAAATAGCAATTATTTAGCTCCACAACTTGTGACAGATGACCCACGTAATCACCTATTATCAGCTTGCCTGGAATGACCCATGACGCAACCCTTAATACCAAACCTAAGCCAAAATTGGTAGATATAATCGTTGCAAATCCAACAATTACTAGCAGTAACAAAACAAAACTGTAAATTAATCTTTTATGCTTCATACCCTAAAGATACCAGCTTTGTAACAGCTCCTCAATTGCTAATGGGGTGATTTCCATGGTTTTTATTAAATTGTTATGCCGACGCAACATAACTTTAACTGAAGTTTTAGTTCGTCCTTTACTAAAATATCCTGCGGTTCTTGCTGATGTGGTAATATTATCGTTACTGTCATCACCATCTAATAAAACTAAAGCCCCAGGACAATCTGTAGTTTGCAATAACAACCTATCGGAGGCCACTCTTTCGATATTGTTATTATCCAATTCATCTCTACCAATTATTAATTTCAATGAACCATTAATCCTTAAATGCCTGCCAAATCTAAGCAATAAAATATCGGTTAAACTATAATCCTGATTTAGGCGATGATCTAAAAGGTCTTGTAACCTTCGACAAAAATTAGTGTCAGTTAAAAAGCAGCCTCCTCCTGGCTGAGGAAACTTAGTATAACCATATTTAGCAGCAAGCTTAATTTGTTCACTGCGACTACGACCACTAATCTTGCCTAATAATTCACGCTTAATCCAACCATTTTGTTCCGGCAAAGTTGGGAACAATAGCTGCGCAGATAATGGCCTAACAATTAAATTAGCAGTTAATTTACTAGCAAGAGGCAAAGTATCTCTGCGTTGTGACTTTGGTCGCTGCCCTACAACTTCTCCTGTAACCAAAAAATCAAATCCATGTTCTTCCATAAATTTTTTAGCTTGCATAATCATAAATAATTTACAATCCAGACAAGGATTAAGGTTAGCACCATAGCCATACTGGGGTTTGAGTAAAATGGATTTAAAAATTGGCGAAATATCTACTGTGTTTAATTTAATGCCTAAAGTTTGGCAAACCCATTCTGGCCCATAAGTTATTGCCTGATCATTAAGTAATTCACATTTTCCAGTAAAGCCGGTAAAAAAATTGATCCCTTCAACATAAACCCCCTGCTCCATAATTAACTTTGTAGCAAGCAAAGAATCAAGACCCCCGGAAACCAAAGAAAGCGCTTTATGCATATCAAACACCAATTTATTAAAATTTGAAAAACCCCATCAAGTCATTTAGTATTGTACCAAAATTCATCCATAAAGGTATGCAATAACAATGAAGAAATTAATTAATGGCATAGTAAATTTTAGGAGTAATAATATCAACAACTATCGCAGCAAATTTGCTCAACTTGCATTAAATCAAAAACCAGATGCGATGATGATAGCATGCTGTGATAGCAGAGTGGTTCCTAACGTATTCGCATCAAGTGATCCTGGGGATTTGTTTGTGGTAAGAAATGTAGGCAATTTAGTACCCACCTACAATCAAGCTAATCTAGACCGTTCCACTGCAAGCGCCATAGAGTTTTCAGTACTTAATTTAAAAGTAAAAGATATAATAATTTGCGGCCATTCCGAATGTGGCGCTATGTGTGAACTCATGACAAACAATATTAATCACACCCCATCCACTCCAATGTTAGAAAAATGGCTAGAATTAGCCGACACATCATATGTTAGATTCAAAAATGAAACAGGAGAGACAAAAAACCATAACAATCACAATGCCCTATCTCAAATAAATGTTTTAGAACAATTAGATAATTTGAGAACTTATCCTTGGCTACAGGAAAAGATTAACAACAAACAACTAAGAATTCATGGCTGGTGGTTCGATTTAGCTACAGCCGATGTTTATTACTATAACCATAGCCAACAAAAATTCATCTTACTAGACGAAAGTGAAGCAAAAAAATTATTACAGGAGCTATCAGATTAACAGTTTGCAGCTGGTTTTTTAGTTATTTGATTTATAACGATTTTTAACACGGGACGCCCACTACTTTTGGCGTACAAAGTGCAACAATGCGCAGCTAATCCCCGCAAAATCTACGTAGCGATATTGCTTGCTTCTTACACAAAAATTTATATAGCATCATTCCATTTGTCATAAACACATATTAGTCATTTCTGGGTACTTCAGTATTGGTCTTAGACTCCACTACCAACTCCGTTACCTTATTTTTCAATGCTTCTAGTAAAGATATTACTCTGCCCATATCGTCATTTATTCCAACTCTTTTTGTCGCCAATATTTCCACTGCACTTTTTGCAATTTTTGCAAATTCCTCACGATTTTCTATACCATGTTTTTCAGCAAAATTTTCAGCGAACTGCACAATTAATCTATCCCAAAGTATATTGTCGGTAATAATACCAACTGGATCATCAAATATATGGCTCAATGGTTGTCCGCATCCTGATTCATACAAACCTCTTATTTCTTCTACTGTCAAACACATTTTTAATGTTATAAATAATAAATCGCTATCTGATACTGATACTTGCCGATCACTCATCAATTCACGAAAAAATCTCCAGCCATCATGTATAGTCTTTGGAAGATATTCTGGTAACATTAAACCTATAATTGAATCTGTAAAAAATTTAAAATCTTCCTTCATGGCTTGACCAGCATTTCGAATCATATACCCTAGTTCCATAATCATTTTAACTATGGATGATAATTGTTCTCTAGACCAGTTTTCTGTTCTTTTTGCTGTATCTATTATTGAAAAACATTTTTCAACGAATTATGCTAGGGCAATTAATACTTGCTGAGGTTTATCACTAGTAGATAATGATGTTACTCCAAGCCTCCGGTAAGGTCCTACAACTTTTGTCACCGTATCAAGATCATTCATCCCTTTCCCATCCTGCCACTCTCCTCCTATTGTAATCAGAGAATCAATATCAATCATCATACCTTTACTAGAATTGGCATAATTTCCAAGAACGCACGATCGTACCAAATCATTCCTGGCGGATTCAAATATCGATGCAACAAAACAGTGCATATCTCTTTGAAAATCTTCTTGATTTATATCAGAAAATGGTGAATTTAAAAATCGTAATAAAATAGTTGAAAGATCCTCTCTGATTAGTGTTTGGCCTGTATTTACATATTCAAGTTTAACCTGACGATACACTCTAACGTTATAACCATTTTGTTCAAGATCCCTTTGTATAGGGATTATGTTTATAGATCTACTTTTCTGGCCAGGACATAATATTGCTTCTCTTCTATCATTGTCTCGTGAATCGACACCAAATAGATATGATGTATCATTTGCTGCAACAAAGAACCTTACTGTTCTAGTTTCAAGCAAATTAATTATCTGATATTCGGGTAAATTTGCTCTGCGACAATACATGCCTTCCATAACTGAATTTTTTTTGATCTCAAACAATGCTTCTCTTACTATCAAAATCATATTATCTACTTCGCCAATAGAGAGAGGCCTCGTTTCGAGGACCGCGTCTTCCTCTGCTAACTGATTTAGAACAGCAAGCAACTTGTTTAAAAAATCAGTGAAATAATCCATGTCTCTATTGGTATCCATAAATATGTAACCTATAAACAAACAACACAAACATTATAAAAATTTGCAAGTATCATAACTACCATAATCATAGCATCCCGCATTTGAAATATATAAATTTATATATATGTCCTACTTTCGTATCGACCGCGAAATTCCCTGTTTATTTCTGCCGCGAGCTTTCCATATTTTAGAATTTCGTCTTCGGTAAATGATATTTTTACAGGAGCCACATCTGAGCAATGAGAATACTCAAGCCCACTTGATGTGCATGCAGAGCCGCATTCATTTTCATTTAGCCTAACCCCTATATATGTGGCAGGTGTGATCCGATTAGGAGGTACTAAAAAGCAGTGGCAATGACACCCTCCAGCCACTGCAGCTAATTCCCAAGCGTTTATTTCAATTATCTTGTTCATATAATGTCTCCAGTTTAATTAATATAATAAATCTTTGCTAATAAATTTTAAAGCAGAAAAATGAATGTTTTTTCATATTCTGACTGTAAATAAGTATAACATAATGCTAAAAATACTTCATAAAGCATTTCTTAATATCTCCCCGGCACCACAAAGCAGTATATGAAGAAAAATCGTGTATCGAATTCGCGCTAAGTCAGTTTTAACTTTTTATATCTGTGCTAGATCTAGCACAGATCTTTCGCTTTGTAACTCAACGCGCGTT
>CAZTPH010000029.1:0-10876 GCA_964614705.1 uncultured Coxiellaceae bacterium | reverse complement strand
TATGTAATTGAATTTTATATTTATTTAAGAAAAATTTGCGTATACTCTGATTATCGACACATATTTTTGGGTTGCTTTAGAGACTAAATTGCTAAAATTGCAGCTAATTGATTTTATTGGTGTGTGTTGGTGTATACATTTTAAATTCGCTATACCCCTTCAAAATCAAGCCATCCAAGACATTTTTACCATTGCTCGTGATAAACTCATGCAAAACATATATATTTATAGTGATTGCCACGCGTTTTAATTTTTTATTTAGATTTAATGGGCCCATATCTGAATGATATAGTAGGTATAATGTCATTAGTAAGCCCTTGGCACAGAATCCTTCTTGCAAACCGTGCTGTCTGACTTTCCATTCACCTTCACCAAATACTTTCAAACCAGTAGACTCTAAATACCACATGCAATGGTTCATTACTATACTTCCTTTGTAGCGAACTTTGAGTAGTTTTTATCTACGACATAGCGTCGTATGGTCTGCCGCTTCAATTGACAAATGGAGTAAATCGATTATTGATTCAACCAATCCTCGGGTTGCTCGTAGCGGTAATCTAAATACCATTTTTATGGTTAGCATACATAGTATTGCTATATCAGCATAAATCTTTGGTCTACTCCTCTTTATCAACAGCATTGCTTTTAATTTTCTAAAATCCATGTTGATAATTAAGTTAACATATTGAATATAAAAAACTTTATACTCAATATGGATGATATATTTTTGGAAGACAACCATAAATCAGGTCGGAATTTATTCCGACGAATTTAGGATAATCCCTAACTGTTTTTATGAGAATAATTATATATTTTTCAATTTATGAAAATATTTCAGGTGTTAAGGTGTTAAGCTGAATTATATTGCAATATATAACACAAAATAATATCATTCCACATCTCAAAGTAGAATAAATGGACAACTTCAAATCAAGGTTGAACGAATTTTGTGGTATTTTGATTTTTTTGTAGATTGAGATAGTAAGGGTGATTTAGTAAAAATGTATTATTTATTAAATTAAATATTAGCTAACTAGACAAATTAAGGAAATTATAATGAAATTTACCTACCATAATGAAAGTATTGCTCCTACCTCCTTAAAATTACGGAATTGGGGCACTAAAGATTTCGCTATTTTATGGATCAGTATTTCTGCAACTGTTGTAACCTATATGTGCGGGTCTACCCTAATAGCACGTGGAATGTTATGGTGGCAAGCTTTGTTAACAGTATTTTTAGGAACAGCATTTACTTTAATTCCCATCATATTAAATTCTCATGTGGGCGCTAAATATGGAATCCCTTTCCCCGTCTACTGTCGTGCATCTTTTGGCTTAAAAGGTGCCAATTTACCCGTATTAGTCAGAGCTCTAATTGCGTGCGGATGGTTTGGCGTGGTTAGTTGGATAGGCGCTCAGGCTTTTTATACGATCGCCTTAGCTCTTTATCCTGAAGTTAGAGCCATGACCCCCATCCCTTTTCTAGATATAAATTTTGTACAAATAATATGCTTGATCTTATTTTTAAGTCTACACAGCCTAGCATTATTACGAGGAATGAACTCAATTAAATTTCTCTTAAACATTAAAGCTCCTCTCTTAGCTATAGTAGGAATAATAATGTTATTTTGGGCATTCCCTTACCTAAATAGCGAAGCCATAAGTACTATTGATGGCATAGCTGCTAAAAAAGGGACAAATTTCTGGGAAATATTCCCGTCTTCGCTTACCTCAATAATTGCAATTTCTGCGGCTCTCTCAGTAAATGTTGCTGACTTTAGTAGATTCTCTAAATCTCAAAAATCCCATGTTATTGGTCAGGCCATAGGATTACCGCTAACTATGACATTTTTTTCATTCGTTGGAATTGTAGTAAGTGTAGCAACGTTATCAATATATGGAGAAGTAATATGGGATCCAGTTGATCTTTTAGATAAAACTTCTAGCACAACTGTCTTAGTCCTTGGTTTTTTTGTAGTAATTCTGGCGTCATTAACTACCAATATAGCAGCCAACTTAGTGAGCTCTGCAAACGACTTTTCTAATTTCTGGCCTAAAAGAATATCTTTTAAAACTGGTGGAATGATAACAATAATCTTAGGTTTTTTAATTCAACCCTGGAAAATTTTAGCAGACCCTAACGGATATATTTATAAATGGTTGCTTTCCTATACCTGTTTTTTTGGGGCAATTGGTGGTATTTTGATCGCTGATTACTACTTGATCAGAAAGAAAAATTTAAATGTAGAACAACTATACGTAAGAGAAGGTGAATATTGGTATAAAAACGGCTTTAACCTTAGAGGAATTATCTCTTTCTTTATCGCAATTTTACCGTGTATACCTGGAGTACTTAATAATATAGGGATAACTAAATTTACTGGATTTTTTATTGACATATACGACTATAATTGGTTTATCAGTTTTATCTTATCTATTGTAGTGTATACCCTATTATCAATGATTAAAAAAAATGATGGTAAAAAAGTATGATTAGTAAAAATATAAAAATAGGCCTAATTCAAGCACAAGGATCTAAAAATAAACAAGAAAATATTGATAAGGCAATACTATATATCCATGAAGCTTCAGCCAAAGGAGCTCAAATTGTCTGCCTTCAAGAGTTGTTTAATACCCTGTACTTAGCTCAAAGTATCGATATTAATAATTTTGCCCTAGCCGAGCCAATTCCTGGATTTACAATTCATCAGTTGTGTCCGGTGGCAAAAAAATTAAGAATTTATTTAATAGCGCCAATTTTTGAAGTAGAAAATAGACACTATTATAATTCTGCTGTGGTCATTGACCCAGACGGGGAGATTATGGGTAAATACCGAAAAAACCAGATTCCCCACAACGCTGGCTATCAAGAAAAATACTACTTCAGGCCTGGCGATTTAGGCTATCCTGTTTTCGAAACCCCATTTTGTAAATTTGGCATTTCAATATGTTGGGATCAATGGTTCGTAGAACAACAAAGAGCTTATGGCAAGCAAGGATGTCATATAGTATTCAGCCCAACCGCTAATGGATTCTGTGATTTTGAAGATATCTATATGGATAAAGATTATTTCGAAGTATGGCAAACTATGATTAAAGGACACTGCATACAAAATGGCATTTATATGGCTATCCCCAATCGAGTTGGCAAAGAAGATGATATAGATTTTTATGGAAAATCAGCATTTTATTCTCCGCGAGGGAATGTTGTAGCAAGCCTTGAAAATCAAGAGGGGGTTTTGGTTGCTGATATAGACATTAATAAGTGTGACGAATGGATTAATCATCAGCAGTTCTGGCGCGATATAAGATAAAATTGTTCTTTGTTAAATAGAGTTAAGCTACAATAATTTTAATGTAGTAATTACATAACTTTCATAACAGGTATGCAAAAAAAACCAGAAGTATTTAAAAAGTTAGAGCAGTTGGCTGAATTAGTGCCGACTGCTTTTTATTGGGTAGATATCGATACTACTATTCTTGGCGGCAATAGATTGGCCATCGATATGATCAAAGAGCTATCTGCGTCTAACGAAAGTGTCATTGGCAAAACCGCTTTCGATATGTATCAACCAGAAATCGCCGAGGAAATTGTACAAAACAATAAAAAAACTGCTAAAGCGAAAAAACCCCTTGTTTTTGAAGAAACCGTTGTAGACATCAAAACCAACAAAACAAAGTTTCGTAATTTAATTCGATCACCTTTATGTAATGAAAATAACAAAGTTATTGCTATATTAATTTTAGTATACGATATTACTGAATTTAAAGAAAAGACTATTCTTGAGCTTGAAAAACAACTACAGTTCAAAAAACTTGTCGACCAGACTGCATATGAGTTTAAATCACCTTTGTCTATCTTGTTGCTTCTTATTCACCAGTGCTCTGGTCGACCTAAGGATACAATATTTGAAATATTAAGTAATTTAACCGCAGTTACCCCAACCTTGCTTTATTGGTTTGATGAGAACAATACTCTTTTAATTTCGAATAAATGGGACAGCGATGCTGTTGGAGGAAATTTTGCCGGAAAAACTCCCTATGACTATTTCCCTTTTGAAGTTGCTGATGCCTTAATAAAAAATAATAATACAGTTATGCAGTCCGGGAAGATACTGGCTTTTGAGGAAACCCTAATCAATAGTGTTAATGGGAAGGTAAATTATTTCAGGGCCTTTAAAGCGCCTGTCTATGATGATAATGGAAAAAATGTTGGAATTATTGGTACTTCTGTAAACATTAATGCCGAAAAGAATGCCGAGCATTTGAGGCTAGAAAACGAATTTCAAAAAGTCAAACTCAAGGAACAAGAAAAATACGAAATGATAGTGTCTCAATTAGCGCATGATATTCGTTCACCGACCGCTAGCTTATCAATGATCATTGACACTTGCAAAAATATTCCAGAACAGGAAAGAATTACTCTAATCCATGCCGCAAATAGAATTACCGATATTGCAAATAACCTGCTAAAAAATTACAAAAAATCTAATCTTGAATCTGTTGATAGCAATCTTGAACAACGACCCATGTTAGCAAGCTTAACCCTATCTAGTATTGTCAGTGAAAAAAGAAAACAATATTCAGGCGCTTCGACCATAATAGAAGTCAAATATGAACCAAGTTGTGAATTCTTATTCATCAATGCAAATTCTTTAAATTTTGAAAGAATGATGTCTAACCTAATAGATAATGCTTTCGAAGCTATCAATAATAAAAAAGGAAGGATAGATATAACTTTATCTAAAGAACCGGACAATATTAAAATCTCTATCAAAGATAACGGCAAGGGTATGCCACAAGCAATTCTTGATAAGATCATGAACGATATAAAAATAACCGAAGGTAAAGAAAAGGGACACGGAATTGGTTTTACACAAGTAAGAGAAACTTTAAAAAACAACAATGGCAAAATGCTAATCAAATCAGCTGCCAACAAAGGGACTAAAATAGCCTTGTCATTCCCCATAATTGATCCTCCAGAATGGATAGCCAAAAAAATAATGCTACCAAAGAATTCAACGATTGTAGTGCTTGATGATGACCCTTCTATACATAGCGCGTGGGAGCTTTGTTTTAAAGAATACAAAAACACGACTACATTGAAACATTTTGAATCAAGTCAGGAAGTAGTTGAATTTCTTAATTCTCATCCTGAAAAAGACAGTATATTTTTATTGGCTGACTTTGAACTAATCGATCAAGAAATGAATGGATTACAGGTTATAGAAAAAACTAATATGTCTCAAAGGTCTTTTTTGGTAACAAGTCATTACAATAGAAAACAAATTATCGAGAAATCTGTCAAAACCGGAATCAAAATTTTACCAAAACAACTTGCTTCTTCAATTCAAATTGTAATGGAAACATCAAAAAATCGGACAGTGGATATAGTAATAATCGAAGACGACGAAATATTCGCTAAATCATTAGTTATGTATCTAAATGAAAGGTCCATAACAACGGATATATATAAATCTCCTAAAAGTTTTCTAAATCATTTATCAGAATATTCCAAAAAAACTAAAATCTGCACAGACAATAAATTTGCTAAAGGTAGTATAACAGGCATAGACCTGGTAAAAAAACTACACAAAGATGGTTATAAAAACCTATTTTTATTATCTGGCAAAGAATTTGCTGAAAATGAAATCCCTGATTTTTTAAATGTAATTATGAAAGGTAATATGGAGGAGCTCAAGCAATTGTTCTAACCAGTTCATTTTTGTTTCATCGAAACAACAGTGTCAAAAAAGTGCAAAAAAAGTTTGCTATTGCTTATGAAAAGATTAAAATTGAATTGTTTTAGAGTTTGTCATTTCTCGTATTAATCGCGAATGACGTGTGCGGTTCTTAGATAATAATGTTGTTCTAGTTAACATAGGAGATTTTAGTTATGTCAATTAAATTATCACAGATAGAAATCAATATGATAGGTGGTAGTGGTATTTGTAGGTGTCTCGGTGTTCCTTATGATTGGCCAATTAGCACGCATAGCGTGTTTACTAATACGGCAGATGAATGTAGGAGCTATTGCTGTAGTGGTGCTGGCCGTTGGGAGTGGAGTATGACAGGAGATATTACTAATATGATTGCTAATAGCGGTATTTGTTAAATCGGAGAATTCGGTGCCGCACACTGACAACCGACAACCCAAGATGTTTATAAATCATCACAAACCCTTTATTATGCTAACCTAAAATCATTATCTTCAATATCTTAAGCGCTCTCATAACGATTCCAACTTCCGAATTTAGGTTGAAGTTTTTGTTGTAAAAAATGTAGATACCATTGCCTAGATATTCTGTTCCGCGTCAACTATCTTTGCCATATCTACCTCATCTGTTTTTATTCCAACTTTAAAAAAACTATTGTTTAGCAACAGAGGGGGTTTTTAGATGCTTACAAAGCAAATAAAGATTTCATATGGTAGGGCAACGATTCGCATCGCTCAATATCTCTATCTCAGGTGCCCTTGGGACCTTATTAGGGTACCAGTTGTATAGATACGCGAACACATCATTACAACAATTAGTCATGCATTCTTCTTCGGATTCTACGATCGGATATGATGTCATGGAATCTCCGTAGATACATCGGCACAGCCATTCACTATCAATCGCAATTATTTTTCTTTTTCTTGTTATTATGTTTCCCATGTTTGCTCTCCAATATTAGTAGATATAAGTTTTATTTTACGGGGTTGTATTTAATAACCCAGATTCTTTAATATTACTCTTTAATATTACTTAAGGAAACGAATGATACATAGGCCAAGTAAGAGTCAATCCGCTAGTGGTTGCAATAAACAGAACGCACCAACCCTTTAGTATGTACGAAACGAAAGACGAAATATTTTAACTTTTCTCTAAGAAATGACAAGTTTTCTGTTATAATAACCCGAATTGCCTCAAATTAAATCTTACCCAAAGTGGTTCAAAGTACCTATATTCCGTAAATCACAGCAATTAGATTTGCAATTTTCTTTTGATATTGGTATAAATTTGATTTATATTTTGTTTATTATCAGCGAGTTATTCGCTGTTTGGCAAAATTTTATCTTTTGTTGTTAGATTTTTTTATTCAAGTATTGCAATTTGTAATTTGGCAGTTTAGGATATTGTTGAGATTGTCCTTTACGTGACAAATCTAAGTTTGTAATTAAAACATTATTTCAATTTTTTGGAGATAAAAGAAATGGCTGATGCATTAGGTATGATTGAAACAAAAGGGTTCGTTGGTTTGGTTGAGGCCTCAGATGCTATGGTAAAGGCTGCCAAAGTTGAATTGGTTGGTTATGAAAAAGTTGGTGGCGCTTATGTCACTACTATAGTTCGTGGTGATGTTGCCGCTGTTAAAGCTGCTACTGAAGCTGGTGCCCAAGCTGCAAGAAAGGTTGGTGAGCTAGTTTCTGTTCATGTAATCCCAAGACCACACGAGAATATCGATTTGGTTTTGCCTCTGGGTAGACAAAAGAAGATTAAGTAATAGTTTTTTGATCTAAAGATAGTAATCTATCCTATAAATATTCGGGAGGAGATGGTCCATGCAACTTGGTAAAGTAGCTGGTACGGTGGTTTCTACTAAAAAAGACGAAAAGCTAGAGGGTTTAAAACTGCAGGTCGTCAAATTTATCAATACTGATGGTTCTTTCACTGGCGGCTTGGTTGTTGCAGTTGATTCAGTGGGAGCTGGCATCGGAGAGATGGTGTTGGTTGCTGCAGGTAGTTCAGCAAGGCAAACCCACGTCACTAAAGATAAACCGGTAGATACCGTAATAATGGCAATAGTTGATGAGCTTGAAATAGCTGGTGAAAAGGTCTACGTAAAGTAGTTTTTGACCAACTGGAGAATTAATACAAAATGATCTCTGATGAACAAATTTCTTCTATAGTTGATCGAGTGGTGGCAAAGGTTGCTGCTGGTTCTACAACTGAAGAACCTACAGTAAAAAGAACTTCTTCGTCTAGTTTAGCATTGATGCAAGCTAATGACTTTATTGGATCTTTTGCCACAATCGAGCAAGCTATTTTAGCCGCTGAGCGAGCGTTTAACGAGTATAAGTCTGTTCCTGTTTGGCAAAGGAAAAGAATTATTGCCGCTATTCGCAGAAGTTGTATGGCAAACTTAGATAATTTGGCAAAAATTGCGCTAGAAGAAACTGGCATGGGTCGCTTTGACGATAAAGTGCGTAAGAATGAGGTGGCAGTATTAAAGACTCCTGGAGTTGAAGATATTGAACCCATTGCTTTTACTGGTGATAAAGGCTTAACCCTTTTGGAGAGGGCTCCTTATGGAGTGATTGGTTCAATTACTCCAAGCACTAATCCATCTGAAACCATCATCAACAATACGATCAGTATGATATCTGGTGGTAATGCGGTGGTGTTTAATCCTCATCCTGGTGCAAAAAAGACCTCGGCTTTTACTGTTGATTTAGTTAGCAAAGCGATTATTTCAGCTGGTGGTCCGCCTAATTTAATTTCGATGGTTGCAAGTCCCACTATTGAGTCTGCCAATATCATGATGACCCATCCGAAGGTTAATTTATTGGTAGTAACAGGTGGTCCAGCAGTAGTAGCTTCGGCAATGAAATCAGGTAAAAGAGTAATTGCAGCAGGGCCTGGTAACCCACCGACGGTAGTTGATGAAACAGCAGATCTTGAGAAAGCAGCAAAAGATATCATTGGTAGTGCAAGCACCGACAACAATATTATTTGCGTGGTAGAGAAGAATATCATTGCACTTAAAAGTTGTGCTGATGAATTTAAAAAACAGCTGCTTAAAAATGGTGCTTTTGAGCTTAATAGCCATCAGGCAGATAAAGTAGCCAAACTTATAGTTGGTAGTAATGGTACGCCAAACAAAAAATGGGTAGGTAAAGATATTCAATTAATCCTAAAACAGGTTGGTATCGATGTTGGGCCAGAAATTCGTATGGCTTTTGCCGAAACCGATTCGCGTCATCCATTTGCCAAGCTTGAGTTGTTAATGCCAGTTTTACCGTTTATTAGATCCAATAATATTGATGAAGCTATTGATATTGCTTATGAACTTGAAGAAGGTTGTTTTCATACCGCATCAATTCATTCACGTAATATTGAGCGTTTGCATCAAATGGCAGTAAAGATGAATACCTCTATTTTTGTTAAAAATGGTCCGACTTTAGCCGGATTAGGTTTGGGTGGGGAAGGGCCGGCATCATTCACCATTGCTTCTCCAACCGGAGAAGGGGTAACAACAGCAAGGCACTTTACTAGAACGCGTAGGTGTGTGGTTAGCGGTTATTTTAGGATTGTTTAAGAGTTTTAATGACATTATCACAAGAACAAATAGTTAGTAGGGTTAGGTCCGCAGGCGTAGTGGGAGCAGGCGGCGGAGGATTCCCTACATATGTAAAATTACAAGCCAAAGTAGGGACTGTGATAGCCAATGGCTCTGAGTGCGAGCCTCTATTATCAAGCGACTGTCGGATGATGGAACGTCATGCAGACTGGTTAGTTAGTGGTATGCAGCTTGCTATGTCAGCAATAGGAGCTCAAGAAGGGGTGATTGCTTTAAAAGCTCATTATCATGATGCAGTTGAAATTATTAAAAAAGCCTTACCGGCGGATGGTTCAATTAAATTACATTTATTAGAGAACTATTATCCGGCAGGAGATGAATTTTTATTAGTGTATGAGGTAACTAAAAAGGTTATCCCAGAGGGGGGTATTCCTCTTGATGTAGGCGTGGTAGTAAATAACGTTATTACTCTAATGCAAATTTATCATGCTTGTAGTGGTAAGCCAGTTACTGAGCGAGCCGTTACTTTAGCGGGAGAATTTAATCACCCTAAAGTAGTTAATGTTCCTATTGGTACTACTTATGATGAATTAATTAAAATCGCCGGAGGCTTAAAAATAGCAGATGTAGTATTGATCGACGGCGGACCAATGATGGGCAAAATTGTTGAAGACTGGTCAAGTGGTATTGCCAAAACCACTAGTGGAGTATTAGCGCTTCCTAAAGATCATTTTGTAGTTAGAATGGCTGAAAAGACGTTGTCTCAGATGGTGAAATTATCTAAATCAGCTTGTTGTCAATGCTTTCGTTGTAGTGATCTATGTCCTAGAAATTTAATCGGTCATAATCTTTTTCCTCATATGACCATGCGCACTATTGACTATAATCAAGCTGAGCCAGCTGAACATATAACTTCAGCGTTTTTATGTAGTCAGTGTGGAGTTTGTGAATTAGTAGCATGTGATTTTATGTTATTATCACCACGTAAGATATATGCGAGTTACCGTCAAGAGTTAGTAAAAAAAGGGATCAAGAATCCTCATCGTCGTAGTAACCTAAAGCCTGGGTCACAATTTGAAAATTGTAAGATATCGATTTCGATGTTGCTTAAAAAAATCGATCTTAAAAAATATGATGAACATCTAGGTTATGAAGATGAAATAAGGGCGGTTAGAAAAGTTCGAGTTCCGTTGAATAAACATGCAGGAGCTCCGGTAGTTCCGTTAGTAAATTTAGGGCAAGTTGTTACTAGATGCGATATTATTGCTAGAACCCCTGACGACAAATTGGGGTCAATATATCATGCTTCTATAGGCGGTAAAATTACCGTGGTTAACAGAGATTTTATTGAGATAACAAATTAACGTAATGGTTATTTTATGCAAAAACCAGCTTTAGGATTAATAGAATTTAAATCGGTAGCGCGAGGCATCTTTGCTACAGATGCTATTGCAAAAAAAGCGCCGGTCAAAATATTGAACACTAATCCAGTATGTCCAGGAAAGTATCTGATAATATTTGCCGGTGAAGTAGCCGATGTAGAAGAATCTTACCGTGCGGGATTGATAGCTGGTGGGGATATGGTGGTAAA
>CAZTPH010000028.1:8268-11933 GCA_964614705.1 uncultured Coxiellaceae bacterium | reverse complement strand
CCCTTGATTTACAAAGTATTTCTGGATTGCTTCGTTACTTCTTAACTCGCAATTACGGCAAAAGAAATTAGATTTCAGCATCCTCATGGTAGGCAGCCGATTTTTGATACGCAAGCGAATCTCATACCAAAGTATGCAAGCAGATTATCCAAAAAAATCAATGACTTACTAACAGAAACCCCGCTAGACTTTGATCTTCCCTTCGCGAAAATGCCTGCGACATACTGCGGTATAGCACTCATTTCCGCCAATGACCACTTGCTCACCCGCTCTTAAAACTTTACCAGACTCATCAGTACGCAAATTCATAGTTGCCTTGCGCCCACAATGGCAAATGGTTTTAAGCTCAATCAACTGATCAGCTATCGCCAAAAGGTATTTACTTCCTTCAAATGGCTCACCCATAAAATCAGTACGTAATCCATAGGTCAGCACTGGCACATTAAAATCGTCGGTGACATAAGCCAACTGTTTAACTTGATCTTTAGTCAAAAATTGTGCTTCATCAACCAATACACATTTTATGTTGTTATCACCATCTAGCCTGGTTTTAACCAGCTGATAAAGATCCTCAGCGCCGCTAAAAGCAATTGCGGCAGAATTTAAGCCTATCCTGGAGGCTATCTTCTTTTCTCCAAATCTAGAGTCTATCGCTGGCGATAATAGTAGAGTATTCATCCCTCTTTCATTATAGTTATAGCTAGATTGCAATAATGATGTGCTCTTACCAGCATTCATAGCAGAATAGTAAAAATGTAGCTTGGCCAATTTACACCTCCTTTGGTAGAATGTTAAAGTATCTTGGTTAGTAAGAAATCTGTTGTAACTGGAAGTTTGTCTTGCGCATCGACAGGTGTCAAGAAAATTATCGGGGAAATTATGCGTACTAAATACTACTTGCTCGGAGCCTCTGTTGCCATAGTAACAGCTATCGCTATTTATAAACTATTTTTCAATCAACAAAGCGATCTGGAAAAATTTATTGCCATTAACAATAAAACTATTGCGACAACGCAAGCCTCAGGCGATGTTACAAGCGTCTTCCCTCACAAGCAGCACTTTTGCCCCAACCTTACAGAATTGACCAAAAAAGATTTAACCTGGACCACAATAGATGAAAAGTGGCAAAACTATACCCCCTCTTCAGCTAATAAAATTATAACTTTTACTGGGGCGCAGTGGATCGGTATTAAAGTTGGCAAAATAATCTGCTTATATCAAACAGATGAAGCGGTAAATTTTCCTTTGGCGCTTGAACAAACTCGCAGCCAGATAATTTTAGAGCCTTCCGGAGATGGCTGGAGCGCTCTAATCAATAACCACAAATTATGCAAATCAGCCAATCCTGCTGATTGCCCCTATACCATTGAGCCGCCCAAAGATACCGGCAATATCTACGAAGAAATTAAATATAACCCACTAAAAAAATAAGGAAAAAACGATGAATGAAATAACTAATAATCAACCTAAAAATAAAAAAAGATTTTTTTTAGCTCTAGTCTTCATCTTGTTAGCGTTAATCCTAGCATTTTTTGGCTATAACATTACCAATAAAGTATTGACTAAATTCGACCGGATATTATCCAAAGAGCAAGCCACTGTAATGCAGCTAAAAAACCTGGAAGACAAAAATTATCAGCTGCAAAATAGTATAGACATGCTACGAGAAGAAACCAAACAGTTAAAACTAAACTATCTTAAAACCAATGATGGCAAAGTTAGCGCTATTGAACATTTAGTAACGATGGCAAATTTAGTTATCAACGCCACCAAAGATCCAAAATTGGCTGAGTCTTTATTAATAGCCGCCAAAAGCTATACCAATGACATTAGGTTATCTGCCATTGACCGCGCACTTAATCGAGATATTGCTAAACTAAAAAATACAAAAACCGCCGATCCATCTTGGCTGATCGCAAAATTAGCCGAAATAGAAGATCAAATTGATCGCTTGCCTCTTATTCCAAAATCTATTAAACCAGATCCTCAAACCATAAAAGAAACGACTGATGAGGCAAAAAATAGCTCTTTATGGCGACGTTTTACTGACAACGTGCTTTCTCACCTTAAAGATCTAGTAGTAATTCGTCGCCAATCGGATATTCCGCTGCTTAATCAAGACCAAGAAAACAACTTACGTTTAAATATAAAAACTAAATTACTACAAATTGAACTTGCTATTCTCCAAAGAGATAATCCTCTGTACCACACTTGCCTTGACCAAATCATATCTTTGATCAATAAATATTTTCCACTAACTGATCAAGTTAAAGACAAAACTATTGAATCACTAAGAGAGCTAAACAAAATTGAGCTAACAAACAATCTACCCTTACCAACTGAAACTCTAACCGCACTTGCCAATTTTAATAACCAAAATTATAGCCTTAACCAGCCACAAAATTCCGACAATAAAATACTTAATCCAGTTGAACAACGAGCACAAATAATATGAAAAAAATCTTTTTTTACTTTTTAATATTACTATTTGCCACCTGGTTAGGAGTTGTTATTCACAATAATCCTGGATACCTCATAATCATATACCGTAATATTACCGTTGAAACCTCGCTATGGTTAGCGATTATTGCTTTGATCTTATTGTTCATACTGGGATATATTGTATTACGAACCAGCAACATCATTAGCTCGCTTTTTGTTACCCTAAGAAATTGGCTTAAAAACCGCAAGAAAAAACGTGCTCATTCTCAAAGTGTACTGGCAATATGCGACCTAATAGCAGGCAACTTTGAGCGCGCTGAAAAAAAGTTTGCACGCTTTGCTAAATATAGCGATATACAATTAATCAACTATTTGGCAGCTGCTCTTACTGCCCAAAAACAAAATGCTTTAAAACGCCAGAATTACTATCTAATCCAAGCAGAAAAAATTGGATCAGACCAACCAATCACCATAGGTATAGTTAAAGCACAACTAGCGATTCTCAATCAGCAATGGGAGGAATCAGCGATAATTTTACGTGCTTTGCAATCGGTGCAACCTAAAAATATTCTAATTTTACAACTACTAAAAGATGTATACCTGCATGAGAAAAGATGGCATGACCTAGAAAAATTAATTCCTCTCTTACGCAAGCGTCATGAGTATAAAGAACAAGAAATAGTTAGTTTGGAGCAACTAGTATATACCAACTTGCTAAATTTGGCATCGCAAAATAACACCATTGACCATAAATGGCTTACCCTATCAAAGCACCTGCAAAAAGATGCCGGCCTTGCCGCAATTTATACCAATCATCTTATCCAACAAAAACGCAACGATGATGCCGAAACCATTCTTAAAATAACTTTGAGAAAAATTCTTGATCCAAAACTCTTAGATATTTATGCTACACTTGAAAGCACTAATCCGATAAAACAGCTAGAGCGTGCTGAAAAATGGCTTAGGAGTTATTCGAGAAATGCGAGCCTACTATTATGTTTAGGCAAAATCTGCCGTAAACAAAAACTCTGGGGCAAAACTAAAGATTATTTAGAAGCAAGTATTAAAATTCAACCAACTAAAGAAGCTTACACTGAACTAGCGGAGTATTTACAAACCCAAAATGATTTACCTGGCGCTATCAATAGTTATAAAAAATCGCTAAATTTGTAAGGAAAAATATATGTTAAATCATAATCAACTTGCCTCGGCAATTCGTTTTT
>CAZTPH010000028.1:0-8258 GCA_964614705.1 uncultured Coxiellaceae bacterium | reverse complement strand
ACTCTTTTAAAGCCGTATAAATTTCGGCAATTCGTTTTTTAAGTATTGATGCTATTCAAAAAGCCAATTCCGGCCATCCCGGTATGCCGCTTGGTATGTCAGATATTGCAACTGTTCTTTGGCGAGAATTTTTAAATCATAACCCAAAAAATCCCAATTGGATTAACCGCGATCGCTTTATCTTATCTAATGGCCATGGTTCAATGTTGCTTTATTCATTGCTTCACCTAACTGGGTATAACCTTTCAATTGAAGATCTTAAAGAATTTCGCCAGTTTCACTCTAAAACTCCTGGACATCCCGAATTTGGATTGACTCCTGGAGTAGAAACTACTACCGGCCCATTAGGCCAAGGGTTAGCTAATGCTGTTGGTATGGCTTTAGCAGAAAAGATACTAGCAGCTCAATTTAATCGACCTGGTTTTGAAGTTATTAATCACTATACATATGTATTTGTTGGAGATGGGTGTTTGATGGAGGGTATATCTCACGAAGTAGCATCCTTAGCTGGCACCCATGCTTTAGGCAAATTAATTGTTTTTTGGGATAATAATAAAATATCAATCGATGGTAATACCGACGGCTGGTTTACCGAAGATATTGCCAAACGTTTTCAATCATATAACTGGCATGTAGTTAGTAATGTAGATGGACATGACCCAGAATCAGTCCGACAAGCAATTATCTCAGCCAAAGAGAATGCCTTACAACCAACCATTATCTGTTGCAAAACAACCATCGGTTTTGGCTCGCCTAATTTGGCTAATAGCCACTCTTGCCACGGTTCGCCGCTCGGAAAAGATGAAATTGCTTTAATGCGCGAAAAACTGGAATGGCCTCATGAACCATTTGCAATTCCTGATAGTATCTATCAAGCGTGGAATGCGCAATTAATTGGATCAAAAAAAGAGAATAGATGGGATACCCTATTTACTAGCTATCAACAAGCCCATCCGGAATTAGCCAAAGAACTAATTAGACGCAATCAAAAAGAGTTTTCCCATAATTGGCAAGAACAAGCGCAACAATATATCAATGAAACTACCATCAAAATTGAAGATCTTGCCTCTCGTCAATCATCCCAAAAAGCTTTAAATGCCTACGGACCAATTCTTCCTGAGTTATTAGGTGGATCTGCAGATTTAACTGTATCTAACTTGACTAATTGGAGCGGATCAAAAATCATTACTAAAAATTCAGCCGCTGGTAACTATATAAGCTATGGAGTGAGGGAGTTTGGCATGTGCGCCATTATGAATGGTATAGCACTACATGGTGGTTTTATCCCATATGGCGGAACATTTTTAGTATTTTCCAGCTACGCTCATAGCGCAATTAGAATGGCTGCTTTAATGAAGCAACGAGTTATCTATGTATTTACTCACGATTCGATTGGACTAGGGGAAGATGGGCCGACCCACCAACCGGTAGAACAATTAGCAATGTTACGCGCCACCCCGAACCTATCGGTATGGCGTCCAGCTGATACAGTTGAAACTGCTATTGCTTGGCGCTTCGCCATTACCCGTACAGATGGCCCAACTGCTTTAATTCTTAGTCGCCAAAAGTTACCTGCTAATAAGCGTACTGAACAACAAATAGCAGACATTAATCGTGGTGCATATATCTTGGTTGATACCCAAAATCAAAAACCAACCATTATCTTAATCGCCACAGGTTCAGAAGTTAGTCTTGCTTGTAAGATTGCAACAAAACTAAATTATTTAGGAGAAAAAGTTAGGGTTGTTTCTATGCCATCTCAAGATCTATTTGATCTTCAAGATCATAACTACAAAAACAAAGTACTACCTCCTGAGATTAGAAATAGAGTAGCAATTGAAGCTGCAGCATCACTACCATGGCACAAATATGTTGGCCTAGATGGTAAAATTATTGCTCTTGACCGCTATGGTGAATCTGCGCCAGATAAAATACTATTTGAATTTTTTGGCTTTTCAGAGGAGAATGCCGTCAAATTAATTAAAAGTTAGTAGGTTTTTAATATTTTTTAATGGAGATATAATATGTCAATCAAAATAGCTATCAATGGTTACGGTAGAATTGGTCGTAATGTTTTGCGTGCAATATATGAAGGCGGTTATCGTAAAGATATCGAGATTGTAGCAATCAACGACCTTGGGGATGCCAAAATTAATGCTCATCTTACCATCTACGACACGGTACATGGTAAATTTGCTGGCAGTGTGGTAGTGGATGGAGATTATATTGTAGTTAATGGCGACAAAATTAGAGTTTTAGCCGAAAAAGATCCAACTAAATTACCTTGGAAGGAATTAAATGTAGATATAGTTTTTGAATGTACTGGTATTTTTACTAGCAAAGAAAAAGCTGGCTTACATTTGCAAGCTGGAGCCAAAAAGGTAATGATTTCAGCTCCGGGAGAAGGAGTTGATGCCACAGTAGTATATGGAGTAAACCATAAAAATCTCAAAGCCAATCATACGATAATATCTAATGGATCATGCACCACCAACTGTCTTGCTCCGATGACTAAAGTGTTACATGACAAGATCGGTGTAATCAGCGGTTTAATGACTACTATTCACTCATATACTAATGATCAAGTATTAGTGGATGTCTATCATAAAGATTTAAGAAGAGCAAGATCTGCAACTCAATCGATGATTCCAACCAAAACTGGTGCCGCTGCTGCAGTAGGCTTAGTACTTCCTGAACTAGCAGGAAAATTAGATGGTTTTGCAATTAGAGTACCTACCATTAACGTTTCACTAGTCGACTTAGTGTTTGAATCTGCTCGCGAAACCACCAAAGATGAGATTAACTCTCTTATGAAACAAGCATCTGAAGGAGAGATGAAGGGAATTCTTGGTTACAATGATTTACCACTAGTATCTCATGACTTTAACCACAATCCACTTTCATCTATTTTTGAATCCACTCAGACGAAAGTTATCGGCAAAACAGTTAAAGTACTCTCTTGGTATGATAATGAATGGGGTTTTTCGAATAGAATGTTGGATGTAGCTAAGTTCTGGTCACTTTACTGATCCCTCAACTATAAACTCGGGTGATGTACCTACATCACCAAAAAAACATACAGTATTAGTAACAGCAAGAACATTATACTCCGTTGATGCTATTAATCCTGCCTTACCCATCTCCTTCTGAACGACTCTAATGAAAACAGGAGCCAGATAAAACAAAGAAGTATCTTTGTCGTTTATAAGGACCTGGCACCTATCTATCCTGCTAAAATCAAATGGAGTATCGCTATAATAGGGATTGATATTACCCCTGGGCTTGGGGGGCTCGGGGCTTGAAACTAAACTTAAAGCAAACAACAAGTAGCATAGCCAGATGCACAGATAAAAATAGATAACAAAATAACACCGCTAACTAGTTTAGCAATGTATTATGGATCAAGATTTGGATAGTTATCCCTACCATACTTCATAGTCCCATTTAGACTTTACTTCGTCTTTTTTAGACGTTTTCCAGTCTATGAAAGTAATTTGCCCTACTAATACTGGCACTCTGAGCTTACACTCAAGTTTTTCACATTTAAACAATGCCTTCTTACCGGCAAGAGAAACCCCGGGCACTATTGATAAACCAATATCATCTCTATGACCATAAAGAAGTGGCTCAAGCACACGTATATAGATATCCTGGGCACCTAAAGCAACCAACTTTGAATCTCTATCAAAATAAAGGCATAGATCGCTATTTAACAGCGTATAGCGAGTATCTAGAAATGGTAGAGAATAATATCTATCACATCCACCCATCGGATATCTGACTAGTTTTAACTCTGGATTAGTATAATAATCTACAAAATCCGATTCCCCTAACAGCTTAACAACATCCGTATACGACATATTAAAATGCAAATAATTTTTTGCCAAATCATTATACATATAACAACGAGTATATCGCTCATTACCATACCCCTCTTCATCTTCGATGTGATCTAACAATACATCAGTTTTCTGCCATACTTTGGCATCAAATGGTTTAGCCTGTCTAAACTTATTATAATTAAGTTTGCTACAATAATTATAGGTAAGCATCACAGATGCATATAGCGCCGGAATACTCAAAAAAATAGCAATCCATTTTAAAATTTTTGCTAGCACCTTTATAATTTTTACTACCACTTTTATTAATTTATCCATAATACTGCCCTCTATTATAGTTAATCTTAATGCTTGTATCTTAGCGTGCCATCATAATTAATAGCATTTAACATATCCTTTATACCATGCGAATTTAGTTTACCTTCTCTAAGACTACACAAACCTACATAACAATATTTACCGCCATTATTTACCACGATTGGATGTTTAATATGGGTACCGTGCGAATTAATAAAATTATGATGAGCATTTATTATAGTTATTAAATCAGGGTTGATAGCACTACCTAACTCTTTAGCTACCATGTTAGCTATTCCAGGAACCTCAAAAGCAACTGCTTGCAAATCAAATACTCCCGAACCCAAAATTGATATTACACCACCCATAGAGTGACCCACAAGATATATCTTGTCATTATTATTACTAGATTTTTTTACTTCATCAATAAAAGTCTTGGCATATTTAAATTGATCAGGAGCTTGTTGTATTGCAATTTCTAATAAACCTGTTACATCTCTATAATCAAAAGGCTCCATACCCCGTGATGCTATTATCTTTATTGTACCAGATTCTGTTTGTTTTTCTAAGAGAATTCCGTAATAACCACCTTTGTCATAAGCTCTAGTAAATTTAAAACCATCCTCTTGTAGAGCGGTCAAACTTAAACCACTATCACTTTTAATTGCTAAATTATAGAGCTGCTCATAAGTGACTATTCCACCAGGTTCTACATTTTTTAGCGATGCTCTTAACGCATCAATATAATCGAGATATGATGCCTCTACAGCAATTCTTAAGATTCTTTCAGGTGCTGAATTTTTCTTAATATATTCCTAAAACTCAGCGCGCCTAGAGTTATCGTTAATTTGACTACTTGGATTTTGATTATACTCCCATGGATTGCCAACTCCAAAATCTTTTAAATCATACAAATCCACTAAATCATACAAGCCAAAATTACTCGCTGGCAAAAGCTGATCCAAGCCCAGCTCTCTTCTAAGTGCAGCTTGTAAAGGATTTTCGAAACCAAATCTATTCGCATTATATGGCGCAAAAAGATCTTTACTATCAAAGCTACTTAGATTTATACCATCAAATCCATACCCACCCAATAGATCATGGTCACTTCTGAAATTAAAGTTCTTATCCATCCACACACAAGAACCATCGTCACTACAGATTCTTCTTGAACTGAATGAATCGAAGGGTGGAGCAGCTGAATATAGATTTAGACTATTGCTCTCACCACTTGAACCTGGATTTTTGCCGCTTGAACTTGATCCTCCTGATCCAGCGCTAGGAATCACCAAAACCCAATTCTTTTTGATTGAGTTTGGATTTGTTTCTAAGCTGGGATATTCAGCTTTGTTACTATCTACTATCTTGCCTACAAGCCTTGCTATCTCACGATAACTTGCTCCTTGACCCAAGCTCTCTTTAGCTAATTTCCATAAACTATCTCCCTCTTTAACACGACGCATTTTACCAGGAAAACCACCTTCTTCCGCTTTTTCTCCAATCTTGTTTATGCCTTTCTTTAAAGATGGGTCACTATAATAATCTTCATATCTACCCTCTCTTACCTTATTACTCTCGTGCTGATCTTGCGATAAAGCCTTTTCAAGATCATTTGCCATCTTGGCTGATGCTTCTTCTTCATAATTCTTTAATGCCTCCTTCTCCTTCTTATTTTTATAATCAGCTACCCTGCTCCTAATAAACTCAACCGCCAACAAGTTTTCTGGGTAACCTATTTCACCTGTTGATTTCTTATCCTAATAAAAAGTTCTTCCTCAAGTCGTTTGCCCTTTTTTTCGCGAAACAACTCCAATCTCTCCAAACTCTCTGGGGAATTTAAAATACCTTGGATTTCCATATATTTCTTTTCTAAACCAGTTAGTAATTGGTTTAGCCAGAGTAAATATTCCCAGTAATCATCGTACTTCATATGCTCGGTAAAATCCATAAACTCTAATATAGTATCAAGATTGAACCATATACTATTTTCTTTAAACTTACCTCTCATTTCAACAGAAGTCATACTTCTATCTTTAGTTAACCTTATCTCTGTATTTGATGATTCTAATATTACATATGCATCACCAAAAACTTTCGGGGAAAATAACTTTTCTTTTATTGTAAAATTATTTTTCTCGAGAAATTCCCTAAAAATAGCGAAATGTTTATCAATAAATCTCCAACTCATTTTAGCCTCTTGCTTAATGTATAACCATCTTTACTTGGGATATATCCTTTGCTTATTAAATATTCTAATTCTTTCTTAAAGGTTCCTTTCATTGTCTCCAAATCATATTTAGTAGATAAAATAAACTTAGTACCACGCTCTATCGCTCGATCCAAAAATTTTTGATTTGCAGCCCATCGCTCTGCTTCGCTCATTTTCTTCCATACTTCTGGTGGAACCTCAAAATGGACTGCCCCCGATTAGCCGGACACTACCTTATGAAGCATATGCAACCATTTCGAATTGCATAGGAGCCATATAACCATGACATATTCATGTTTAAAAAATAATATGCCCTATAAACAAAATTAGAAACTAGGAGTTTTTACGGTATTGACTACAAGACAAAATATCTATCCAACACGATTCTTCGAGTTACCAAAAAGAGACAGCTGAAAACTGAATTTTCTGATGATCTTTATAGCGGATCCCTTTATGGTTGATACATTTATAGCTGCGTTGAAGAATGCAAAAAAATGCTCATTTAAACATGGCTAAACTCTGCTTTTTTTATATTCTTAGCCTTGCTAGTCGGTCATTATACTTGCTCTAAAATATATCAGCCATAAAGAGAACCGCTATAACAAAATAAAAATATATATCATGTTGATTTTACTAGATTGCCACGTCGCTACGCTCCTCGAAATGACAATTTTTATTCGGATTTCCGCAGTCCCATAAAATAATGACCTTTTGAGGACACCTAACATTTGACTTAAAGCTAGCTCGGCGATTTCCGGATCATACATAACATCATAATTCACGGGAACTTTTGAAAAAATCTGGCTAAAGGCATCACCACCAAAACCTCTGCCAAACGGCGAATAATCACTTCTGACATTAAGGCTTTTATCAACCCACACACAAGAACCATCGTCACTACAGATTCTTCTTGAACTGAATGAATCGAAGGGTGGAGCGTCTAAATATAGATTTAGACAAGCAAAGTAGCCCATATAAATCCATCATTGAGTTGCATGCTCTTTATTTATTGTCACCCGGCCTAAGCTGGGTGATGTGTTATCCCTTATAACCAAGCACATTTACCTATCTGTAGATATTTTTTCTATGACCTACTCGGACCACTAAAACTAGTAATTCTTCTTCAAACAACTTACAGATAATTCTGGCATTTTGTACCCTATATCTCCATAAGCCATACATATCATAAGATAAAGGTTTACCAAAACGCCTCGGGTCTTCACCAGTAGCAATGCGCTCCCTAAGGTAACGCAATATCTGTTGCTGCAACTGTTTATCTAATTTGCGCAATTCCTTACGGGCATCATCATGCCATTCAACCTTCCAAATCAACGTCCTCCTCCAACTCGTCTAGCGTCCAACGTCTACTAGATGGCTTTTCAAACCTTCCTAGCGCCAAATAGATGTCTTCCAATTTATCTATATATTCTATTATGGCTTCGCGTACATAATAAGTTTTAGTACGGCCAGTTTCGCTTGCCAAATGATCAAGACGATTGTCGATATCTGCTGGTAATCTGATGGATAAATTGCTCATAAAATCTCTCTAAATTTAAACTTGAATGTAATGCACATTAAATACAAGTATAGCAATAAGTGTCTATTTTGCAAATTTGTACTCGGGTACTTCCTGTACCCTCGCCCTCGTTGTAAAACACTCGGGCCTGCCTACGGCAGTTGCAACAAATTCGTCTGGAACGAATTTGAATTGGCGCTTTTTGCCAAGCACGCAGTGCGCGAAGCAGGGACGCGTAGCGTAAATTTTGCAATCCTGCAAAATTTGTCTGCGGGCTGAATTAGCCACGCAATTACCAACTATAAACAGCGATCAACACCAATTTTCCAAATATTTCTCTCTAAAAAAGCCTCCACGGTTTGCCGCACTGCTTTATTTATGAGATTAGAATGTGACA
>CAZTPH010000027.1:0-12046 GCA_964614705.1 uncultured Coxiellaceae bacterium | reverse complement strand
CAATAACATTAAATAAGAATATAAAGATACGTTTTTTAGTAGGGATGTCTTTTTTATTAACAGAAGCAAAGCATTTTTTAAGAAAGGTGATGTTTGATATATTGTTCGGTAGTTCGATATTATTTAAAAATATGTCGATGATAGGATCAATAGCTATATATCGCTTAGTAAATTGTTGTGCTATATCTAGGTGAACTAAAGGTCCTGCTCCTATAGCAATGAAGTTAAACTTGTCATATTTGCTTTCTTGAGTAAAAAATTCTGTAAGGGTGCTTCGTTCTTCAGCTAGATATGATGATGCTAATCTTAGCCCACGCTGACAAAGCATTTTATAATAATATTCTTTTAGTTTTGGTTGGTAACCATGCATATAGGTTACAAAATTTGTGTTTGTTCTAAAAGTAAACATTCTAAAGTATTTTAGGCAATTGATCTACTTAAATTCAAGATACTTTGTTTTTTATTTTGCTTGAGATAATCTCTATGAAAATCAAGAAGTTGTCTGGTAATATTGGTTTAACCTAAAAACAGTAGGTGACAAGCTGTTTTTAGGTTTCCATATGAGTCTTATCAAATAACTTGGTTTGGTATCCCAAGCATTGAAAACCATTTTTATTAATGATAGGTATTATATCTGTGCCAATCTGTAGTTGTTCTCGTACCCAATAACAAATGCTAGTGGTTATCCCGAATTTGTGAGCTTTTTCTTGTAATAACCTCATGGTATTGTAACTCCAAAATTTTTCTGGCGCAGTTCTGCCGCGTTGCTTTTTATGTGTTTTGTTTTCAGGAGAAATATAAAGTTCAAACAGCTTTTTTTCCATAGATTTATCGTGCCAACCTACTATTTGAGCTATCATAGCAAGATTTTCCATACTGGCTGTTAAAAATTCCGGTTTAAAATTGATTATATTGTGAGCTTGAAGCAACTTAAAGTATTGATCAATATTGTTGTCAGTTAAATATGGTCCCAAAATTGGTTGACTCATGACAGCGTTAGCTAATATCCCTTGTTTTTGGCAGAGTAGAGCAGCTCTTAATCTACTTTGAATATCTGCAGCATTTGGTTCCAATAGAGAGTATAACATTTCCGGCATAATGCCAATGCTTAAATTGAACTGTAATTTATTCCGTAGTTGTGTCAATAAGTCTAGTATAGTATTGCCCTCATATTTGTATAGGAGTTGTTGAACTCCTGCTTTAGTGCCGAGATAAATTCTTACTTGAGATGATGGATTTTTTTCATAGTGGATAATGAATTGTTCTAATATTTTATGGGCTATGCCAGTTTGTAAAGTGGGTTCTTGTAAAGCTTCAGTTTTAGGAGAAAAATAATAAAACACATTTTTTTCTCCTTGTTGAGAGAGATGTTTGGCTAAATATTGGGGATAGTTGCGATAAATAGCTATATTACGATGATGTTCACCATCATTTACCAAGCAATATAAACAACCTACATGGCACGATCCTTCAATTGGGGTTATTTCAAAAGTGTTTGTAGGGCAGCGACCGGTGTAATTATGTATTTCCATCGGTTGATTCATATTAATGTCGGTTGTGAAATATTCTTTTGGACCAAGTTGTTGTTTTTCGTATTTTTCAACAAAACATCGTGATCCTTGTAAAAGTTTTGATAAGGTATCTGCGTCTGGTGTAGTTGTTATCCCCAATTCAGACAAATATTTTTGATCAATGATCGTAGGGTTAAAATTAGATAACTCATATAAATTAATTTTACTATCTTGATTCATATTGATAAATTTCATAGTACCTACCCCTCGTTACTTTTAAATGATTTTCCAGGTAAGATTTCTTTAAAGAAACCAAATTTTTCTGCCAACATAGTCAATTCTAGTACAGCTTTATAATTTATTTTTCCTCGTAGCGGATATTTACTTTCTTGTAATCCCATTAGAATGGTTTCTGCAACGCAAGAATAAATTGCTCCTTGAGGAAGATCTGGGGCAAAATGAAAGCCAGGGTCATGAGGCAGGTTAATAAAAGCTGCAAAAGGTATTAAAGTTACGTTAGCCATGTTGACTACTGTTTTGGCAATAGCTGAAGGTACTGATAGATCAGAAATTAAAACGGGTTTTTCTGTGGCTAAGTGGTGTGGAAAAATAATAGGATCGCTGGTGTTGGTTGCTATTGATATGATATTACATTGTTGTAAGTTAAATAAGTCGTCAGTTATTTCTATAGCTATTTTACTGCGAGATTTTATTTCGTCATAAAATTGTTGTTGCCGTTTTTTATTTTCTTCTCCAGGCCGAGTAATTAAAATTATTTTTGCAAAGTTATTTGTATATTCAATAAACCCATTGGCTATCGCTGATCCAATATTTCCCAAAGCTCCCACTATTCCTAAGCAATTTTGATTTTGATCGCTAAACCTATTGTCTCTCTCTATTGCTTGTATGAACTTTTTAATACCAGCAGCTACAGTTAGGGTGTTGCCAGTAACGATACGACTGCTTTCAGGCTCTAAAAGCATTAAGCCATTATGTGTTGCAATTGAAGTATATCCTCCTAAGCCAATAATTTTCGCTCCTAGTGATGCGGCCAAATCCACAGCTTTTTGAGTGGCATGTATAATTTTTTTAATTTTTCTTTTACGATATAGAGATTCGATATAAGCAGTATCAGCTGGTATCCAAATAAATTGGAGATTAATTTTTCCTCCAAATAAATTCTTGGTGTAAAGAAGAGTTGGTTTTAAATCTGCTAATATTTGCATTTTTCTAAGTAGCATATTCAGCCCTGTATCAGAGCCATGATATAAATCATCTATCATCCGTAGTGATCGGGAGGCAGACACAAAATGGCTAATGAAAGCTACTTTTACCGCATGTGGTGACGCAGGTTCTAATAGTTTTGGTATATTACCAATATATTGGTTTCGGTTGTCAGTAAATATGTCGTCTTCCATCAGATATTTACATAGTTCATAAGATGATTTTTGATATAAGACTTTTGTTAAATCTGTAAAACCATTGATCAAGTGATTAATTTCTGTTTCTTTAATATAGGCTGAGGGTTCAATCCGTAAAACATTGGGAGAAGAAAGTGAGGGAAAACTTCTAATGTTATGTTTTTTATGCAAATATCCAGAAAAAACATAGCCGGTAAATTTTAAAGAAAATAGCATTCGAAGCGTAATATTATCCTGTTCTCTAAAATCTTCAAAGTGAATTCCCAATAATAAACCCTTGCCATCAATTTTTTTGATTACCCCAGGGAAAAGTTTTTGGATATTTTGTAAGGCAGCAAATATTCTGGTTCCTTTGGTAGCGGTAAGTTGAGGAATGTTGTCGCGTACAATAATATCTAATACGCGGGTGGCTACATGTGATGCCATGCCTCCGCCAGCAAAAGTAGAGGAATAATATTTCAAAAATTTTTTTTGCCAGTGTTGTTTATCTATTAGTAACGCTGATATTTTTACCAAATTACCGCCTAATGCTTTAGAAAAGAGATAATAATCTCCTTTTACTTGGCTGGCATTAGAAGCTAGCAGGTGTCCTGTACGACCAAGACCAGATTGAATTTCATCGATAATCAATGGATAAGGTAAAGTTGCTAGATATCTTAGATACTTGCTGTCTACTACTCTAACTCCTCCTTCGCTTACTACTGGTTCAGCTATTGCGGCAATAATTGGGCTAATTTTTAGTTCCGCAATAGCTAACTTACCTGTAGTTTTATCTTTCTCTACCGTTTGTAAAATCACAGCATGTTTTTCGATATAATCTGCTATTAATGTTGGATAGTTATCCTGATCATTTAAAAAAAGAGTATTGATTGCCAGCATTGGTCCAAATGGCTTGCGTTTTTCACTGTCACCGAGTATGGCGCGTGCTCCTGAGGTGTGGCCATGAAATGCTGATTTTAAGGCGATTACTGTTACTCTAGCGTGTTGGATAACTTGTACGTTATGTTGGTATGCTTGGTATGCTAGAATATTATTATTAATTGATAATAGTTTGATGATATTATCTTGGATTTTTTCAATTGAGTTTTGCCATTCTAACATTGCATGATGTAATGCCATTTCTACTACTTCTGCTCCAGTAGAGCCGAAACACACGTTATATGCGGCACCAGTATATTGACCAACTAACTGGGAAAGTTTGTGTGCTAATCGACTTTCATATAGCTTGATACTACCTTGATCTCCTAAAGGAATAGCCATACTATTTAAATATTCAATTAAACTATTTTTTAATTCCGCATTATTATGTCCTAGTAGGTTGGTGCCGTAACTACCAACCAGATCTAATATGGATTGTTCGTTCCCATGACAAAAAGTGTATAAAGTATCGCCAGAGCCACTATGATAATGATAATCGATGCCTAAAATTTGTAAGATGGTTGCGACATAAGAATTAACATATTCTTCATATCCGCCGATATTGGTTAATTCTGATGTGTCTTCAGCTGTGGCAGCATTAAAGTCGCAAAGGTCACGAATAATTTTACTATAACGTTTTTTTATAGTATTTGGGGATATAATCCCTTTGTAATTTGTTTCTAATTTATTGTGATCTAATAGTACTATGGCAAAGCGACGGATGTGTATATGGTCAAATTCAAATGGTTCTAATTGATGCTTAAGTTCCATGTTAATAGTTTGGATTTTATATTTATAATCGGCCAAATATTCTCGCTCATTTTTTTGTTGATCATCTGGCTGTAGAAATAGTAATGCGGCAATACCCAAGCCAGTATTTATGGGATAAAATTGTATATGGATTAGGTGTTTTTTGAGTTCTTGGTAATAACTATGTAAGAGTTTTAATGGGATTTTAAATCCATGACCATCTTTAATAAAATCAGTTTTCTCTCTGCCAACATAAAATAAATATCCTTCGTTAGATATAGTAACTATATCTCCTGTGGCAAAAAAACCGTGATAATCTTCAGTGGTTAGTTTAATTGATGTTTGATTGGCTTCTTCGCTAATTATAGCATAACTCATCGCTGGTGATTTTACGTATAGCTGATATAGCTTTTGTTTTTTTTCTACATCTAATTCAAAGTCATAGTCATAATCTGTTTGCCACTGCTTAAGTCCTAATATCATTCCTGGAGGGGGCAAGCCGATAGATATTTCTGGATGGTCGTCGTTAGCAAGTAAAGTAGAAGCAATCATCCAGGTTTCGGTCATGGCTAATTGATTCCATAACTTTTTTCCAGTGAGTGATTTGATTTTGGCGGCTAGCTCTTTAGTAGGCTCCAATCCGGCGTTCAAAAAAGTTTTGATCTTGGTTAATGTTGAGTTTTTTAAGTCTGGAAAATTGCGCGCCAATTCTAGCAAAATCCCAAATGTAGCTGGTCCAGCATAAACATAATCAGGTTTCATCTGTTTTAGGAAATAGCAAAATGTTTCTGGCTGATCTATAAGAAACAAAGGAAAGTTGATAACACAGTAAGCAGAGCCACTCCAGAGGGAATTAAAAAAAGCAATTATTCCCCCAACCTGAGCAAAATATGGTTTAAAAGCCACTCCTCCCAGCTTATCTTTTGACATTAGGCCGCACTGCTGATAGCTCATGCAACGTAACATAAGAGCGTTATGTTTATATAGTATTAATTTTGAAATTCCTGAGCTTCCTGAGGTGGTCAAAATTAAGGCATCTGGATCGTTATTACAAAAATAATTATTTTGTATCTGAATAAGTTTTTGATCCGCATCTGTTAAGTGGCGTTGGGCATTTAGGATATATTTGTGAATAGAAGAGTTTTTTAAGATATCCCAAAATAATACTTCTGATTTGTTTTTAACAATAGATTTGATTTTGTTTACTACCGCTTTTTCACGATCATGACTAGTTAAAGATAAAACTTCATCTGCAGAGCAAAAAATGGCACGCACATTTGCCCAGTCTAACCATTTCTCTAATTGATCGGTTTCGAGGTAAAATGGTAGCAATACTCTAATGCCGTAGCTAGACAAAGCGATAAAAAATAAGATGGTATATAATTCATTTGCTCCTTGCAAATTGGTTAAAAGAACGGTGTCACTTGCTTTAAGTCCAAGATTAGTTATTTCTTTCCAGAGCTGAATAATGATATATCGTAATTGTAAAAGGTCTATGGATACCAAGGTAGTATTATCATTTTTATGTCCTAAAAGTATAATGGTGTCTTTAGATTCTGGGCGGTATGGCAAAGCATAAAATAAAAGTTCCAACATATTGTTTGCCGGAGGGGGCTGTAAATCAATGTCTGATTTAATAATAACATCAAAGCAGCCTGTTTCTAAAATATTCATGTGCGCTCTTTGTGTAATTTTACTTTTCGCAATTACATGTAGTGATGTTTTGTCTATTTGGTTCAACTAGACTGATATATTAACATATTATGGTTAAACAAACAAATTGTAATGTATTAATTGACAGTAAGGTGATTATTTATCATGATCAATAATTACTAAAAAAGATTTGGATTAGTCGTACTAAAATTTTACGTAATGGTATCAATTTTTTATAACGATATAATATGCTGAGTAATGGGTGCGTTTTTATGAAGACAGTAGTGACAAGGCAAGTAAGTCAAGATTTATCTCCGTTGCATTCTCACCCATTATTGCATAGAATTTATGCTGCAAGAGGGGTTAAAAGTTCAGCAGAACTTGAGCACGATTTAAAATATCTTTTACCATTTGGTGCTTTAAAAGATGTTGATAAGGCAAGTGAAATTTTAGCTTTGGCATTAAGGGAACAGTGGCGGGTTTTAGTGGTTGGTGATTTTGACACAGATGGCGCGACCAGCACTGCTCTTGCCGTCTTAGCATTAAGAGTGTTTGGATTAAATAATATTTCATATCTAATTCCTAACCGTTTTACCTACGGTTATGGTCTTACCAAAGAGATAGTAGAGCTTGCTTTACAGCAAAAACCACAGCTAATTATTACTGTGGACAATGGGATTACTAGCATCGAAGGTGTAAGTTTGGCAAATAGCCATGGGATTAAAGTCATAATTACCGATCATCATTTGCCAGGAGATGAATTGCCAGATGCAGTAGCAATTGTAAATCCTAATCAAGTTGATGATGCTTTTGCTAGCAAGTATCTAGCAGGGGTTGGGGTGATATTTTATTTGATGCTGGCTCTGCGTGCTCATTTACGCGACTTAAATTGGTTTAGGGAACAAAATATTTTTGAGCCGAATATGGCGCAATTTCTGGATCTGGTGGCTTTTGGAACAATCGCAGACGCTGTACCGCTTGACAAAAATAATCGGATTATGGTTTTAGCAGGATTAGAGCGGATTAAATCGGGTAAAGGGCGCTTGGGAATTACTACTATTTTAGCTAGTGCTAATCGCAGTTATTCAAAAATTAGTGAGCATGATTTTGGTTACGTAGTAGCGCCTAGACTTAATGCGGCTGGAAGGCTCGATGATATGTCGCGCGGTGTAGAATTATTGCTGACTGATGATTCAGTTGCTGCTCGTCAAATAGCCAGCAAACTTAACTCTTTAAATAATGAACGGCGTGAAATTGAAGGTGAAATGCAGGCCCACGCACTAAGAATCTTAGATACCTTTCAGCTTGATCAAAGTTTACCCGCTGGGGTTTGTGTGTTTGAAGAGAGTTGGCACCAGGGTGTTCTTGGTATTTTAGCCACTAGATTAAAAGATAGGTTAAATCGCCCGGTGATTGCTTTTGCATCAGTTAATGATAATGAAATTAAGGGATCAGCGCGCTCAGTAGATGAAGTCCATATTCGTGATCTATTAAGTAGCATCGCGGTTAAAAATCCTGGTTTAATAACTAAATTCGGTGGTCATGCTATGGCTGCTGGTTTAAGTTTAGCACGAGAAAATTATGAAGCTTTTTCAGCTATTTTTGCCGAAGAGGTAGAGAAGGTAATTAATTTGGAGAGTTTAAAAGGAGTGATTTATACAGATGGTGAACTTAATCCAGAAGAGTTAGGTATGGTAACTGCAGAATTAATTAAAAATAGTGGGCCATGGGGGTCAGGTTTTGTAGAACCGCAGTTTTATGGCGAGTTTATCTTGATCAGACAATCGTTAGTTGGCGAAAAGCATCTTAAGTTGGTGCTGCGCCATCCTTCTGGTGGGCAAAATATTGACGGCATTCATTTTAATGCTGATTTAAAAGTTTGGCCTAATCGTGACTATTCCAAGTTAAATGCTGTTTATCGTTTGGGTATAAATGAGTATAATGGTAAGCGTTCTTTACAGTTAATTATTAGCGAGGTTATTGGTTATGAGTAAATATCTAATATCTGTTGATATTGAGGGGATTACTGGGGTAGTAAGCAAAGAGTTTTCTAAAGAGGGTGGTAATTTATACCCGTTAGCTTGTCGTTACATGATTAATGATGTTAACGCGGTAGTTAATGGTGTTCTTGATATTGATCCAGATGCTGAAATATTTGTTAGAGATGCTCATGGCGCCAAAGCTAGTAATTTGAATTTGGTTATGTTACATAAAAAGGCTAAGTTAACTCAAGGGTGGGATGCTCCGCAGAATATGTTAACTGGTTTAACTGCCGAATTTAGCGGGGTATTTTTAGTTGGCTATCATGCTGGTGGGCAGAATATTGATGCTGTACTAGGGCATACGATGCATTCAATCGTCAAAGAAGTTAGGGTAAATGGCGGGCTAGTTAATGAAACAGGATTATTCGCTTTATATGCTGGTTTTTATGATGTGCCAATTGTTATGGTTAGTGGCGATGATCATACTATTAACGAGGCGCATGATCAGCTAGGTAGTGATGTTATTGGTGTCGTAGTTAAAAAGAGTTATGGCAGGGGTTGTGCCGAGTCCCTTTCTTTGTTTCATGCAGGTAAATTATTGCGTGAGGGAGCAGGTTTGGCGGTGACTAAGTTAAAGAAGAGCGAATTCAAGCCGTTTAAACCAGAAAATCCTGTTACTTTAACTGTAAAATTTTATGATACTGGGGTTAGGGTTTCGGTTTTTCGTCACTTGTCTAAAATATTTGAGTTTGATGGTTTTTATAAATTTGACTTAGTAGCTGGTAGTTTAAGTTTTACTTGTAATGATGTAGTAGAAATGATGCAGCGATGGGGTTTAATTTTATATGTAATTTATGGTATCCAGGGGTCTAATTAGCTTTTAATATCCTATCCATCATCGACAGATAGTTATCATCACCTATAATTATGTGGTCTAATACTTTGATATCTAGTTTATCTAGAATTTTGCTTAGTGATTTGGTGAGCGCAATATCTTTTTGACTGGCTTTTGAATTACCGCTTGGGTGATTATGGGCGAAAATCACTGCCGAAGCATTGAGTTGGAGTGCTATCTTTACAACTTCTCGCGGGTGAACGGTAATAGTGTTAATCGAGCCGTAAAATAACTCTTCATAGGCTAATGCTTGATTATTATTATCTAAAAATATGCAAGCAAAGACCTCTCTTTGGTGATGGCGTAGGTTAGTGGCTAGATATTGGTGAGCAGCTTCAGAGTTAGAGATGATATTGGTTTTAATTATTTTGCACTTCAGATAGCGGCGTGATAGTTCTAATGCGGCTTTTAATATTTGAATTTGGCAGATGCTTATTCTATACTTTTTATGTAAAGAGATTACGTCACTATCTAATAGTCTCTGGATAGTGCCAAAGTGAGTTAATAGATTGTAGGCTTTAGTAATGGCAGATTTTTTGTTATTGGATTGTAGAAAAATTGCTAGTAATTCTGTATCTGATAGTGATTTAAGCTTGTGATCCAATGGTTGTTGGTATTTGGCAGTTGATTTTTGTTTATTTTTATTTGTCATAATAAAGTAGTTTATGTAGATGCAATCTTGGTACAATACCGTATAATTGACGTTAGGTTTTTTATGGAGTTGGTTTATAGTTATGTTAAATATAGAATTAAAAATTTTGGACAAGAAGATGGGCGATTTATACCCATTACCTACTTATGCTACTAGTGGTTCTGCTGGTTTTGATTTACGAGCTGCTCTTGAATGTGAATTAGTTTTAGCGCCTGGTGCGGTAGAGCTTGTTCCATCTGGGATCGCTATTCATATAGCCGATACCAGTTATGCAGCGATGATTTTACCAAGATCTGGCCTTGGTCATAAACATGGCATTGTGCTTGGTAATTTAGTAGGCTTGATCGATTCTGATTATCAAGGTGAAATTAAAATTTCGGTTTGGAATCGTAGCCAAAATGAGTTTATAATTGCTCCTGGAGATAGGATAGCGCAGCTAATTATCGTGCCGGTTTTGCAGGCGAGTTTTCAAATTGTAGATGACTTCAAAAATTCTAGTCGTGGTGAGGGTGGATTTGGACATACGGGGAGAAACTAAGTTATGAAATACAAAGTCGCGAAAGATATACCACAAGAAATTTTTAGGGCCTATGATATTCGAGGGATAGTAGATGAAAGCTTTACTGAAAATAATATTTATACCATTGGTCTTGCGCTAGGTGGTATCGCTTTAGATAAAAAAATCACTCAGGTTGCAGTTGGTCGAGATGGCCGACTTTCTGGTCCTTTACTTTTGGAAGCTTTGATCGCAGGGATAGTAGCTAGTGGATGTAATGTTATCAATATTGGTGAAGTTACTACGCCTATTTTATATTATCAAGCTGCCTTGCTTGAGTCTAAATCTGGAGTGATGTTAAGTGGCAGTCATAATCCTCCTAATTATAATGGTATTAAGATGGTGTTAGGTGGTGATGCATTGTATGGTGAGGAGATAGATGCGATCTATCAGCGAATTGTTGCTGGCAATTTTAAATATGGCACTGGTAGTGTTGAGATGGTATCGATAATTGATAACTATCTCAGCAGGGTAACCGAAGATATAAAGTTAGCTCGAAAATTAAAGCTGGTTATTGATTGTGGTAATGGCGTAGGTGGTAAAGTTGCGCCTATGCTTTTTCGCAAGTTAGGTTGTGAAGTAGTGGAGTTATATTGTGAAGTTGATGGATCATTTCCTCATCATCAGCCAGATCCATCCGAACCTAAAAATATGGTGGATTTAGTAGCAGCAGTTAAGCGATATCAGGCAGATGTTGGAGTAGCGTTTGATGGAGATGCTGATCGGATAGGGGTGGTTACCGACCAGGGTGGGATTGTTGTTGCCGATCGATTGTTAATGTTGCTTGCTCTTGATCTTTTAACCCGTTATCAAGGTGAGACGATTATCTTTGATGTTAAATGCGGTAGAAATTTGGCCGATCAGATCACTAAACATGGTGGTGTTCCCATGATGTATAAAACTGGGCACTCATTGATTAAGGCTAAGATGAAAGAGTTAGGAGTAATGCTAGCAGGTGAGATGAGTGGTCATATTTTTATGAAGGAGCGTTGGCTTGGGTTTGATGATGGAATCTATGTTGCAGCTAGATTTCTTGAGATTTTGGCTAATCAAGATAAAAGTTGTGATGAGTTATTTGCTACTTTGCCAGATAATATCAGTACGCCAGAGTTAAAAGTAGCAATTAGTGAAGATAAAAAATTTGCTTTTATGGAAAGGTTAAAAGTAGAATCAAAGTTTCCAGGGGGAAGGATTAATTTGATTGATGGGATTAGAGTCGATTATCCCGATGGCTTTGGGCTGGTCAGGCCATCTAACACCAGCCCATATTTGGTGATGCGCTTTGAAGGTGATACGCAAGAGAGCTTACAGCGCATCCAAAATATTTTTAAAGCCGAGTTGCTGAAGTTAGATGGTGCGTTGGTAGTGTAAATGTACTAATATAATATGCATTCCTGTAATTGATCATGTGATGGTTTTGTACCTAACTTACGTTATGATCATAGCTGTTTTTGGCTGTATCGTCGTATCGTAATTTTAATAAAAAATATTGCTTCAGTAGTTCGGACTATCACTTTATCTTGACATTTTGCATTGAAAAAGACTAGCATTTAATCTTCTGTTAATAACCGATTAAGGTGGTACAAAAGCTGATGAAAAATATAAAAAAAATAATTACCTTGTTTGTCTTGATTTTTTTAATGGAATTTTTCCCATGCTTTGCCTCAAGTTTTAGTTTGGATAGATCAATAGGAATGCTACCTGGGAT
>CAZTPH010000026.1:1103-12401 GCA_964614705.1 uncultured Coxiellaceae bacterium | reverse complement strand
TTTGGGAGTAAGTAACTATGGCACGGCTTTAAGACATCAAACATTAGCAGATTGGATTTTGATATTGCTTGGATTGCCAGCGGCATCTCTTTTATTACACAGATTTTTTGGGAAAATGTTTAATTTGAAGTTTGTAAGTAAGGTGCTGTAAATTGATAGATACTTGCAAATAAATAACTAGTGGTTTAAAAAATAAAGGCAAAGTGATTGGGCATGAAAATATTACTAAGAGGTTATGTGCAGAATTTTCCGAAAAAGCCAAAAAGAGATCTAAGCTTTTTGCTTTAGAGAAAACTGCAAGAGAATATGAAGAATTATATAATAAAATGATTGTCGGATATGAAACTTGATTAGAGCAGGTTGTCAATGAGAAATATTTTACTAGTTTCGAATAGTGCAAAATCAATGCTACTTTTTCGTTTGCATTTTATGTTAAAATTATTATCACTTGGTTTTAAGGTTGTAGTATGTGCGCCATATGATAAAGATGATTTTGATAGCCTTGAAAAAATAGGAGTAGTAACGGAAAATTGCTATTTTAGTCGTCGTGGAATGAATCCTTTGTTGGAGATATTATGTTTATTAAGGGTTTACAAAAAGTTTGCCAAATATATGCCATATGCTTGTATGTTTTATACTATTAAACCAGTTATTTACGGCTCCATAGTTGCTCGCCTATTAAGATTGCAAAATGTTTTTTCGATGATAACAGGTTTGGGATATGTGTTTACTGGTGGGTCTCTTTTACAGAAGTTTTTAAGAGTGTTGGTCAAAGTAGCATATAGGATAGCATTAAAATGTAATAAAAAAGTTTTTTTTCTCAATAAAGATGACGCGGATTATTTTTTAAATAATAAAATTGTATCTGGTTTGCAAAAATGTTTGATTAATGGTGAAGGGGTGGATTTAGAGAGGTATGTATATACCTTGTCTCCCAAAGAACATCTGGAATTTTTGTTTGTTGGTAGATTATTGAAAGACAAAGGGGTGTATGAATATGTTAATGTGGCTCGTATTTTGAAGAACAGATACCCTTCGGTAACATTTAAACTAGTTGGTGGATTGGATGATAATCCTGCCTGTATAGAAAAGGATGAGTTGCAATCGTGGATCAACGAAGGAGTTATAGAGTATTGCGGGTATTTAACAGATGTGAGGTATGTATTAAAGCAGTCTGCTGTTTTTGTATTTCCTTCTTATTACAGGGAAGGGGTGCCAGTCGCAATTTTGGAAGCTATGGCTACAGGTAGGCCAATAGTAACTACAAATAGTGTAGGTTGCAAGGAAACTGTACAAGATGGTGTTAATGGGTATTTGGTTTTACCAAGAAATATAGGACAGTTGTCCGCTGCGATGGAGAAATTCATCTTGCAGCCAGAGTTAATAGTAAAAATGGGAAAAGAAAGTAGGCGCTTAGTGGAAGAGAAATATGACGTGAAAAAAGTAAATGATGCTATTTTAAAATCCATGGAGATTTTATGATGAGATTGGTAAATTGGAATAGCTATATAAGTTACATTTGGCGAAAGAATTATAGCATCTGTCTTAGAGAGTGGGGATTTTATTACTATAGATGTAAAATGATATTAGTAAAGCATAAAAATTATTGCCTTTCTCCTGTTAATGGCTTAAAAACTTGGTTATTATCTACATTAGAGTGGTATTTAAAAAAGCTATAATAGTATAATAGGTAGTCATAACCATATGATAAGAGTAACTTTTTAGTATGCAAATCAGGCGCTTCATTAATAGTTCTTTTGATTTATATCATTTAATTAGAAATCATCCTAAATGGTGGTTATTATATGATATCAGTGTAGCGGTTTTGGCTATATTTCTAGTGGATCTATTTTATACAAAGCAAATGATGTATGGTTTTTCTTTGGGGGAATATTATTTTTTCCCAGCTTGTTTCTCGGTTATAGGTATGATTGGAGGTATTTACGAGCAGAACATGTTTAATAGTTTCGTTAAATTGTTTTTAACTTTGTTGATAGTCTGTGTTTTTGCAATTATTGGTCTTATTTTATTCAGAAATATCTTTCTTTATGAAAAAGTTAGCAGATGGTCGATTATTTTTATTTTTTTAATTGTCATGTTTGGTGTGGGTTTGGCTAGGCTTATTTTAGGAACATATATTAGAAGATTGATTTTGCGTGTCTTGTTTGTGGGCGATGAAAATCATTTTTTGAATTTTAAAGGCTATTTTAATTCGACAAATAATTATGTTTTAGTTGGTTATTGTGGAAAATCCTCTGGTGCGTATAATTGGTTGGGAGGGTTTTCTGATATTATAAGAGTTTATAAAGAACATAGTATAGATGTGGTTGTGTTTGATGCTAAGATCACACAAACTAATGTTGTTAATGATTGCTTACCTGTTGCTCAATTTGGTGGGGTGGTTATAAGCAAGGATGATTTTATTGAACAAAACTTTGAACAAATATCTTTAGATGCAATAGATTTAGATTGGTTTTTTAAGGCAAATCTTAAGGTTAATAGTAGTTCGCAGCTGATTGTAAAAAGAGGTACAGACATATTTTTGGCTACCATTGGTTTGTTAGTTACAGCCATTCTTTATCCTTTTATTTTTATGGTAATTAAGTTGGATTCCAAAGGTCCAGTGCTATATTCACAGATTAGGTCTGGGCGGCATGGGCAGGAATTTAAAATGTATAAGTTTCGCACTATGAGGGTCAATGCTGAAATTGATGGGGCAGTTTGGGCGAGGTTAGATGACAACAGAGTTACCAAAATTGGTAATATTTTACGAAAAACCAGGTTGGATGAGTTACCACAATTTTGGAATATTTTAAAAGGTGAGATGTCTTTTGTCGGTCCTCGTCCAGAGCGTCCAGAATTGATCGAAAAAATAGAAAAACACATGCCATATTTTTATTTTAGGCAATTAGTTAAACCTGGTATGACTGGTTTTGCTCAAATTAGATATCAATATGGAGACAGTATAGATGCAGCTAAAGAGAAGCTGAAATATGATCTTTATTATATAAAGTACTTTTCTTTTTTTACCGATATGCAATTAATATTAATGACCATTATTAGACTGATGAAGGGCTCTAGATAGCCAAGTGTGTTGACCGTTGATATTTAGCTTTGTTGTTTTCAGGCGTGCAAGATGAGTGTACCTCAAGAGCTTCAAACCGTGATAAAAGTTCATCAGTCGGCAAAACCGAGGCTGGCCAAGGTAGGGGAAATTATAGTAATGGGGCTGGTAGCGGTGCGTTTATGGAAGTGAGTAATATGCGTCTTAGCAAAAAAGGATTAGATTTTATTGCCAAACATGAAGGTTTGCATTTGAGTGTGTATAATGATGTTGCTGCTAAGCCGACTATAGGTTATGGACATTTAATTATGTCTGGAGAAAAATTTGGAAGAATCACTAAACAAGAAGCATTAGATCTACTTAATATCGATGTTGCAATAGCCGAGCGAGCTGTTAAAAGAAATATACAAGTTAAGCTTACCCAAAACCAGTATGATGCTTTGGTGAGTTTTACGTATAATTTGGGAGGTGGGCCTCTGTCTAGAGAGACTTCAAAGATGAAAGCTCATATTAATTTTGGTATGTTTGATGAAGCAGCGCGTGATTTTTCGGTATATAATAAGGTTGGTAAAAGCATTATACCGGGGTTAATAAATAGAAGAGCGGATGAGGCACTTGTCTTTCAATATGGGAGGTATTAAAGATGAAAAAAATAATATTTATTTTTTTTGTTGTTACTCTGATTGTGGGGTGCGTTAAACTAGGTACAAGAGAGGGCGGTGATGTCATAAATTCAGAAGAGATTTTATATGGTTATTGGAGTGTGGTTGGTTACAAGTGGGCTGGTTATTCATCGAGTGAAGAAAAAGACCCTAAAAGATTTATAGGATCAATGGTCTATTTTGCTGGCAACCAGGCGCGCATTATAGATTCAATTTGTGAATCACCGAAGTATAGTTTTAGCAAGAATGTAAATATCGTTGAGTATTTGTTAAATGATCGTCGTGCAACTTCAGCTGAAGTTGGTATAGCAACATCAATAATAGATATTGTTGATGTGAAATGTACTAATAAGAATAATTTGTTTGGTATAAAATATGGCGCAAGAGTTTTTATTATAAATAAAAATAATATAATATACGAAACTGAAGGTCCATTTTTTTATTTGCAGCGCGTGAAGAAGTAGTTATAGAAATGTGGGTCAGGCTAGGCAGCGGAGGTTGCTTCAGACAATAGATGTTTGAAGTCTTTATTCATCATGCTTCTTCGAGAAGGAGAATTAACTTTAGCTAACCACTGTAAAAATAATTTTCTTTTAAAATTTCGCGGTAGATTTAATTCTGGAAGTTTGGTAAAAAGGCGAGTTTTTCCTGGTTTAAGATAGAGAAAATCAAATAGCGCTTTTTCGGGTGTTGCTATTTTAGTGCCGTATCTATCAAGCATTATATAGCTAAAGAATAATGCAGGTGGTATATGATGTGCCGATACAGTGGCCACTGGTGTGTGAAATACCTTGGTTCTGTCGCAAGAAACCACATAGATTATCTCCGGTATTTGCTCTATCATGCCATGGTGGTACAAAGCGCTTTGTAAGGATATATAGCAAGGAAATGGTGCAAGCAAGTAATTTGGCAACATTATTGGTTGAATAGATTCCGTTATAGCCCAAACTCCACGGTGTAAATGCAGCAAATGTTTATTGTTAGCTAGTCTAGCTAGTGATTTGCTGGTTGTAGTAATCGATTGGTTAAGTAGCGCAGCGATATCTCTGGTTTGAAAAACGGGCGTTTTTAATTCTTTAATTTTCATTAATACTTTGCTAAGCTCCATAATTACCTCTAAGGAGTAATTTTTCTACAGTTGTCACTATCTGCTGCCAGATCATTTTAGATGAGTAAATTTTTTGATAATCAGCCGATAGATATGTGATTACTTGGCTTTGAAAATCTTGAAAACTTATACTAGTGAGGTTTTGTAATGCTTGATCAATCTGTGATCTTGTTAGATTAGCTTTATACTTTGAGAGTATTTGTTGATTGTTACCAATTAATAAATAAAGATCAAAAATATCACGCGTTTGGGTAACTTTCCGTTCGGCTAAAGCCGCAACTTTTTGACCAATGGCCGACGTGCGATCATAATGGCTTAAAACTATGGGTGGTAGGTGATAATGTTGGGTTATCGCGCTATTAATTGCCTCGAATAATATTCCTTCATCTTTTCTTCGTCGTGAGAACTCTATTTTAGTGTGAACAGCTAAGTTTAAAGTAAGAGATTTAAGGGCTACCTTCCATCTTTGAGTGGTTGAGGTTTGTTTTGGCGTTGAGATATTGGTAATGGTAAGGCCATGAGTTTGAAGGATGCTTTCTAGCGATCTTGCTTCTAATATGGTAGATATGTTTTTAAGTAAAGTTTCTGCTCTGATTATTTGGACATCAAAATCTATATCTTCTGAATAGCGAAAACTTTGAAAGTAAAAGCGTAGATTACACCCGCCTTTGAGGGTGTAAAAGCGTTTATCAATTTTTCTGCCAAGATGTTCAAGAAAAATTAGATGGAAATATTCTATGATTTCCCTTATGTTTTGCATAGTATTATTATCTTGAAATTAAAAGTAACTACTGTTTTAGGATAATACACTTTATTGACATTAGTTTCAAATTATTGCTTTATGTAGTTATGGTTTTATATGTCGTATTTGAAGCAGAAGATGATTTTGGTGTGCAATATGAGCCCGCTACAATATTCTCTTAAAGCTCTTATTTCAGCAGCGCTGAGTGATGATGGGCAATCAATAAGGTGGTAGTTATTTAATTTCCAGCATCTAGACCCGTTACCTCATTTACCTCATTTTTGCGGTAGATGGCGATTATGTAGCCAATAGTTTGAATTAGTACTGCGCCTAAATTCTCACAGATTTCTTTGCCGATCTTTACTAGCTCTTCACCGCTAGTCGCATGAGTTCTGATTTTTATGAGTTCACTATTATTAAGGGCGCTGTCGATCTCTTGAAATACCCCATCATGTAATACCTTGCTGTTAATAACCACGGCTGGTTTTAATTGATGCAATTTGTTTTTTAAGTCCCTTATATCTTGTGAAGTCAAAGCTTGGTTGATCTTCTTTTTAGCCATATACATATATTATTACCTCCTCTTTAATAATTATTTATAGAAATCAATTCTACTTTGTAATACTATTACGAACGGTTTTTAACTGATAACAAACGACAAGTCAAGTATTGTGAAAAAATCAAGCAGCAAACGATGGCTAAACGAGCACTTTTCTGACCCGTATGTAAAGCGAGCCAAAAGGGAGGGTTTTAGGGCGCGCTCTGCTTATAAGTTGATAGAAATTAATCAACGTTATCATCTCATCAAAAAAGGTATGGTAGTAGTAGATCTGGGTGCCTCACCCGGAGGTTGGTCAGAATATATTGCGTTACTACTGGAAAATACTGGCAAAATTTTTGCGCTGGATTTAATCCCCATTAAGCCCATAAAAGGGGTTGAGTTTATTCAAGGTGATTTTACCACAAGAGAGATTGTTAATTACCTATATAATACTCTGGGTGGAGCTAAGGTAGATTTAGTCCTATCAGATATGGCGCCGAATTTAAGTGGGGTTAAAACAGTAGATCAGATGCGCTCAGTAAATCTAGCGGAATGTGCGTTTAACTTTGCTATTAAGGTATTAAAGCCCGGAGGAAGTTTTTTGGTTAAAATCTTTCATGGTGAAGGATTTGAAGAGTTTATTCAAAGCTTAAAGAAAAGCTTTACGGAAGTTAAAATAATTAAACCAGATGCATCAAGATCTAGGTCTAGTGAGGTGTTTGTGTTGGCTAATTCGATGCGATAATTGAATTATATTAATTTTATTTTTATGGAGGAAAAAAGATGGCGCAACTTTTTGATTTATATTTCTTAAGTGCAGTAGGTGGGGGGAGAGAGATGTATTTGTAATTATCAGATAGGTTATCTTTATCAAGATAAATCCTTGGTTCCTAGTATCTATTCCGGGCAATATAAAGCGGTTAGTTTACAGGAATGTACCGAAAAGTGTTGCAGTACCGGCATGGTTGTTGATAGCTATGCTTTTGACGAAACTTGGTACGAGTGTGGATAATAATTTCTTTGGCAAATTTGCTGTTAATCATGTAACATTGTGACATTATAAATTGAGTGTTTGGTAGGTCTATGAATAGTGCGATTAAAAATCTTTTATTGTGGTTGTTGATTGCGGTAATCTTGATTGTAATTTTTAATAATTATGGTCAGAAGCCAGCAAGCGTTGATAAAGTACCATATTCTAAATTTGTCCAAGAAGTAGATGCTGGCAACATTAGTAGTGTGAATATTGAAACCAGAGATATAACAGCAATTACAAAAAATAAAAGTAAAATAACCACCTACATACCACTTGAAGATCATACATTATTACCGAGCTTGATCAAAAAAGGGATTGATGTTCAGGGTAAAGCGCCAGAACAGCCAGGTTTATTAACACATATTTTAATTAGTTGGTTTCCGATATTGCTTTTAATTGGGATGTGGTTGTTTTTTATGCGCCAAATGGGCGGTGGTGGCAAAGGTGGTCCATTATCTTTTGGTAGAAGTAAAGCTAAGCTTCTTAGCGGAGATAAAATCAAGATAACATTTGCCGATGTTGCCGGTGTCGAAGAGGCCAAAGAAGAGGTTCAGGAGTTAGTTGATTTTCTCAAAGATCCCAAGAGGTTTCAAAAGCTAGGCGGCAAAGTTCCATGCGGAGTATTGCTTTTAGGCTCACCGGGTACTGGTAAAACTTTGCTTGCTAAAGCAGTAGCTGGTGAGGCTAAAGTACCGTTTTACTCAATTTCTGGTTCAGATTTTGTTGAGATGTTTGTTGGTGTTGGTGCATCAAGAGTTAGGGATCTCTTTGATACTGCCAAAAAGAGTTCACCATGTATTATCTTTATCGATGAGATCGACGCGGTCGGTCGCCATCGTGGAGCTGGTCTTGGCGGCGGTCATGATGAAAGAGAGCAGACCCTTAACCAATTATTAGTTGAGATGGATGGTTTTGTGGGAAAAGAGGGTGTAATCGTAATTGCGGCAACTAACCGACCAGATGTGCTTGATCCTGCACTACTACGTCCTGGCAGATTTGATCGCCAAGTAGTGGTTCCATTGCCAGACATTCGTGGTAGAGAAAAGATTTTGCAGGTGCATATGCGTAAAGTGCCTGTGGCCAGTAATGTTGACGCATCTATTTTTGCTCGTAGCACTCCTGGCTTTTCTGGAGCTGATTTAGCCAATTTAGTCAACGAAGCAGCTTTGTTTGCAGCAAGATCTAATAAAAAACATGTTGATATGGAAGATTTCGAAAAAGCCAAGGATAAGATTTTAATGGGAACTGAAAGGCGTTCTATGGTAATCAGTGATGAAGAAAAGCGTTTAACTGCTTATCATGAAGCAGGGCATGCGATTGTGGGTCACAGTTTAGTTGCATTTGGTCACGATCCGATCTATAAAGCTAGCATCATACCTAGGGGACGTGCTTTGGGGGTAACCATGTTTTTACCAGAAGCAGATCGTTATAGTTATACCAAGCAACGCTTAGAAAGTCAGATGACAGGACTTTTTGGTGGTAGAATTGCTGAGGAAATTAAATTTGGGCATGAGCTTATTACGACGGGAGCATCAAATGATATAGAAAGAGCTACTGGTATCGCGCGCAATATGGTTACTAAGTGGGGGTTGTCAGATAAACTTGGTCCTATGGTGTATGGTGAAGATGAAGGAGAGATATTTTTAGGGCGTAGCGTTACTTCGCATAAACTGGTTTCTGATGCTACTGCTGCCGAGATCGATCATGAAATACATTCAATTGTTGAGCGTAATTATAAGCGTGCCGAGACTATCTTGCGAGAAAATTTAGATAAACTTGATATAATGGCTGAAGCTTTAATCAAGTACGAGACGATAGATACCAAGCAGATTAAAGCAATTATGCAGGGAAAGCGTCCGCGATTTTCTAAAGTCGATTATGGTGATACAAAAACCAATCGGGGGAAAAATCAACAGCCGAAAAAAACCGCAATATCTGCGGTTGGCAGTGTTATATCAAAGAAAGATTTTAACGACTCTTCTTCGGAAAAATAACAGTTTTAACTAGTAATATATTTTATGAAAAGAAATTATTTTGGTACTGATGGAATACGTGGGAAAGTTGGTGGTCCAGTAGTTAATCCTGAATTCGTATTAAAATTGGGTTGGGCAGTTGGTAAGGTTTTGTGCGAGGTGTATGGAGATTCAAAAGTACTGGTTGGTAAGGATACTCGTATTTCTGGTTATCTGCTTGAATCAGTTTTAGAAGCTGGTCTTTCTTCTGCAGGAGTTAGCGCTTGGATGTTAGGCCCAATGCCGACACCTGCCATTGCATATTTGACTAGAACTTTTCGCGCTCAAGCAGGTATAGTGATCAGTGCTTCTCATAATCCCTACTACGACAATGGGATTAAATTTTTTTCTCATAGTGGTAAAAAACTACCGGATAATATTGAGGTTTCTATTGAAAAGATGCTGGCTAAGCCAATGAAATTAGTTGATGCCGCCAAATTGGGTAAAGCTAGAAGAGCTGATGATGCTCCTGGAAGATATATAGAATTTTGTAAAAGTACTATTGGGATTGGAAATAATTTAAATGGGCTAAGGATAGTGGTAGATTGTGCAAACGGAGCTACTTATCATGTGGCACCAGAAGTTTTACGCGAACTTGGCGCTGAGGTTATTGAGATTGGTGTCGAACCGAACGGTTTTAATATTAATGACCACTGTGGCTCAACCCATCCTAGTTATTTATCTAATGTGGTTTTAGCTAAAGAAGCTGATCTTGGTATCGCATTTGATGGTGATGGTGATCGGGTAATTATGGTTGATCATAAGGGTGAAATAGTAGATGGTGATGAATTACTATATATTATGGCAGCTCACGGTTTTGCTAACCAGACTTTATCTGGTGGTGTAGTTGGTACAGTGATGAGTAATTTGGGTTTAGAAAAGGGTTTAGCTGAATTAGGGATTGATTTTAAACGTACTCAAGTAGGAGACCGCTATGTTATTGACGAAATGTATAAAAGTGGTTGGTTATTAGGTGGTGAGCCATCAGGACATATAGCTTGTTTAGGGATTACTACTACTGGGGATGGTATTATAGCTGCTTTACAAGTTTTAAATGTTATTCGTATGGCTGGAAAGGCGCTGCATGATCTAAAGAGCAAGATGGAAAAATCCCCGCAAGTATTGACTAATGTAGCTTGTAGTAATCCTAAAAAAATAGCTAGTAACCCGAAAGTGAAAAATCTGGTAAATAAGTTAAGTAAAGATTTGGGTAAACGTGGACGCATACTTTTAAGACCATCTGGAACAGAACCAGTAGTAAGAGTTATGGTTGAAGGGTTTAATCAAGATCTCATTGCCAAGGTGGCGCGAGAATTAGCTGAGATAGTAGAAAAAGTATCTTCAACCTCTTAAATACTATATTTTTAGGGTTATGAATTTGTTGAATAGTGGTAATTTATAATTTACTATTGCGCACGTATAATTTAGATAATTTAGAAAGTTTAATTATTTGGTAAATTTAGGGGAAAGCTATGCAAGAATTAATTTTTATTATTCATATTTTATCGGTAGTAAGTTTGATTGGTTTGGTTTTAATGCAGCACGGTAAAGGAGCAGATATGGGGGCCGCCTTTGGGAGCGGTGCTTCTAATACTATGTTTGGTAGTACCGGTTCAATATCGTTTTTTACCAAGCTTACCGGAATCATTGCTTTAATCTTTTTTATTACCAGCGTAACTTTAGGGGTGATGATTGCAAAGCAAACTAGACAAGTTGGAGTTACTAATAAAGGCATTCCAACAGTTCCGGTTAATCCTAGCAGGGGGATACCACAGCCGTTGGTTGATGATTAATTAATAAAGAAGGGATATTTGGGCCGGAAGAGAGCACCACGGATGGTTGCTTGGAGCTCGTTATGAAAGAGGTTAATGTTTGCTTGGGTAAGATACGCCGAAGTGGTGAAACTGGTAGACACGCTACCTTGAGGTGGTAGTGGTGAAAGCCGTGCCGGTTCGAGTCCGGCCTTCGGCATTTATTTTTTATTGGTATTATCCTAATATTTTCAATATCTTGAGTGTTTTTTTTAAATATTAGGTTTAAGTCAGGAGACTATACAAATATGTATTTACAAATATGTATTTTAGTATGTTATAATCCCTTTTGCTTTTAATATTTTGCAAAAAAAAATTATTTTTG
>CAZTPH010000026.1:0-1093 GCA_964614705.1 uncultured Coxiellaceae bacterium | reverse complement strand
TGCCGCTATGATGTCATTTGCATCGCAGGCCCCGGAGAAAAATGATATGAAAGAGCTAAAAATTTTTGAAGTAAATAAAGTTTGTGGTGCTTATGATATGTATTACGCTAGAGTACCTCAGGCTGGTTATGCTGTAGGCATTGAAATTGGAGTATGCCCTAATTGCTCCTATTCAGTATCAATTTATTGTGGATCACCTAAAAAAGATAAGTTACCAATTAGTTTTACGGCTATGGGTTACAAACAAAGAGTGGCCTGTGACGTTAATGAACCAGTGAATGTTAAGCATGGTGATAAAGGTTGGCCATATATAAAGTATTATCGAGTAGATAGAAATAATGTTTGGCAATAGTTCTAGAAAAATTGTATTAAGCATTAAATTTTTATATTTATCACAAAATGGTAAAAATGAAATTTTATAAAAAATTAGGAGAATTTTTATGCAAAGAATAAATATGTTAGAAATGCAACAAGTTTGCGGTGGAGAGTACGTGTGGTCAAATTTGCCACCAGCAGATCAATTTGGTGGAGTTATAATAAACGCAAATAATTCCACTACTTTATATGATGTCTACATATATTGTCGTGGGGGTTCTGAAACTGAAACTAAAATAACTCAAAATGCTGCTATGCAACGTTTTGTGTGTGGAAAGGGAGAGTCTATAACAATTAAGGTTAACGGGATATATTATGAACCTCCTAATTATGTTAAAATGTATAAAGTAAGTCCCGGTAATATATGGACTGCTTTTTAGATTTACTTTAAGCGGCTGCAGCGTGATGACAGAGTAACGGTTGGTAAATATCAGAAAGTTTGTTTGTTAAAAGTTGATTTTTTAGGCAAGACCAAATGCCGACCACTTTTAGCTGGTGGTTGGCAGTTGGTTTCGTGATTGTTGCTAATATTGCTTTAAATTCAATTAGTTATTTTGTCAATCGAATATTTTTTATAATTTGTCGATATTATTCTTGAATTTACCTTCAATTAGCTTATATAATGCAAACCCTGTTAAAAATTGATCGCGGGGTAGAGCAGTCTGGTAGCTCGTCGGGCTCATAACCCGAAGGTCATAGGTTCAAATCCTATCCCCGC
>CAZTPH010000025.1:0-12406 GCA_964614705.1 uncultured Coxiellaceae bacterium | reverse complement strand
AAGAAGAGTTGCCTAAAAAAATATCAGAAGAAATGCTATCAATGCTCTTTCGCAGAGCATCATATACTAAATATGAGCTATCAGAAACAAGCAAACAAACCAAAGAAAAGTCAGAAGAAGATCTGAGAAGAGAAAAAATTATTGCTGATATAGATGATAATTTTGACTCTATCTTTAAAAGTATAAGCACTTTTGAAAAAGATATGGGTTTGGGTCAAGAATCTGACTCTGAATCTAAAAATTAATAAACTTAATTTGAAAAATTTGACTAATTATAAATATCAGAAGATTTATCGTACCCAATAAGCTATTTGCTATATAGATTTAGCATGATAAAATGCTTACCGATGATTAATGCTATTACAAACTTGATCCAAACTAACCCCGCTATTCTTATGGTCATAACCATAATTATCGGATTATTAGTAGGTAGCTTTCTCAATGTCGTCATCTACCGTTTACCTATTATTTTAAAAGAAGAATTTAAAAGAGAATGTGAATACTTCCTTGGCCATAACCAAGAAATTCCTCAGCCAACTTTCAACCTAGCAATACCAAAATCCCAATGCACAAACTGTAAAAAACCAATCACGTGGTGGCAAAACATACCAGTAATAAGTTACCTGCTTATCAAGGGCAAGTGCCACAATTGTAGCGCTAAGATCTCCTGGCGCTATCCAATAGTAGAAATCTTGACGGCCGTCTCGGCGCTGATGATTATTATCTACTTTGGATCTAGTTTTAAATCGCTAGCTCTATTAATCTTAACCTGGTCAATAATTCCGATCATTTTCATCGACCTAGATCATCAATTAAGTCCAGACCAACTTACATTGCCCTTGATTTGGCTGGGTCTATTAATCAATACTCATAATCTATTTGTTCCAACCTCATCTGCGATTATCGGCGCTATATCTGGATATTTATCCCTTTTCATTATTGCCAAAGCATTTAAAATTATTAGAAAAGCAGATGGAATGGGCAATGGCGATTTTAAATTACTTGCAGTATTTGGCACCTGGTTTGGCTGGCAGATTTTGCCAACCTTAGTCCTTCTCGCATCACTGACCGGAGCGATTATTGGCATAGCTTTAGTTATCTTGAAAAAAACTAAATTCAATCAACCCTTACCTTTTGGGCCATATCTTGCAGTTGCAGGATGGCTGACTATTTTTTATAACCCCAGTTTTTGGTGATATTATGTTAAAAGTTGGGTTAACAGGCGGTATCGGCAGCGGCAAATCAGCGGTTGCCAGTTATTTTACTAAACTTAAAGTGCCTGTTATCGATGCAGACCTTATCGCTCATCAACTACTTAAACCAGGCACCTCTTGCTACCGACAAGTATGCCGACATTTTGGCGAATCAATATTAAATGCGAACAAAAATATAGATCGTAAAAAACTCAAAGAAATTATTTTTACCCATAAAAAAGAGCGCATTTGGTTAGAAGACCTACTCCATCCAGCTATCCGTAAAAAAATGGAGCAGAATCTAAAAAAGATTAAAGCCCCCTATTGTGTCTTGGTGATTCCTCTACTATTTGAAACCAAATACCCCATGAAGCTAGACAGAGTTTTAGTTGTAGATTGTTCCTCCAAAAACCAGATCGAACGTCTGCGTAAACGTGACAATTGCAGCATCAAACAGATCAAACAGATTATAGGAGCGCAAATCAAACGCACTCCCCGCCTGAAAAGAGCAGATGAGATTATCTATAATAACCAAACATTAGCAGACCTTAAAAAAACCGTAAGGTTTTTGCATCGATATTATTTGGGTTTAGGTAAAAAAAATCAAAAGATGCCTGTACAAAAATCTTTATTTGTTTTATAGTTTTGAGGAAATATTTGCCCGGATAAAACATAGACTAAAGAGGGAATTATGTTCGCCAGAAATTTCTTATCGCGCTTGGTGATTGTATGTTTTACAACTATGTTCTTAGGTATACCGCAATCTTGTTTTGCTGAAGTTAATCCTGTCGGTGATACTACAAAAAGTGTCATTATTGGCGCAGCTGGCACGATTGGCATAGCAGCAATACTTTTGTCATTGCTATCTCTTAACAAAGGGGGAGAATCCCCAGCTACAAAAGCTAATGCCTTTACCGTTACAACATAAATATAAAACATGATCTACGAACAACCATTAAATGAACAAGTTAGGCTATTTTTGAGACTAGAGTTTTTGTTTGCTCAAGTGAATTATTATATCGAAAAAGAATCCTGTTGGGATGCCCAGCAGGCACTAAAAACCATTTTGGAAATCCTGCAAACTATTGATCGACCGGATTTAAAAAACAAACTACTCCAGAATTTAAATCAATATTTAGCCACCCTCTCCCAATTAGAAAACGCCGAAGAGGTAGACAAAGATAAGTTAAATGCAACATTAAAAAAAATTGAATCTTTAATTGATCTTTTACATACCAATCCCAAAAAAATAGCTCATGAACTAAGGGAAAATGAATTTTTAAATACTGCTCAACAACGCCTCTATATTCCTGCTGGTACATGCGGCTTTAGCATGCCACCTTGCCAGCTTTGGCTGATGCAAGATCCTTCAACACGCAAAGAACAATTAAATAACTGGATTAAACATTTTGCCCAATTAAAAGATGTAGTTGATATATCTTTAAAATTAATTCGCGAAGCTACTTTATTTAAAAGTGTACTAGCAAATGGCGGTTTTTATCAGTGCAATCTGGATCCAAGTACAACTTATCAAATGATCCGCATATCATTGTCTACCGGAGAAAACTTTTTCCCTGAAATTAGCGCTGGACGCTATCGTTTGGCTATTCACTTTTTTAATCTAAATATCAATGGTCATAACACTCAAACTACTAATAATGTTGAATTTGAGTTGGCGTGTTGTAAAATATAGAAAATGAGCAATTATCTGTTAATCTTTCTGGGCTGTAGCATTGGCGGCGTAATGCGCTATCTAGTTTCATATCATACCCACTTGGTACTTGGACAAAATTTTCCCTATGGCACATTGATCGTAAATGTAACAGGTTCCTTTTTAGCTGGACTGCTGGCTATCTTAATCTTAGATCGTGTTGCTAACCTGGCACCACAACTTACTACCTTCCGTTTGTTTCTCATAACAACAATCTCGGATAAAATATTATCACCGTTTATTGAGCCCCTTCAGGACGCTTATTTCTCTTGCATCTATACCCTGGGTTACCTTCATGCTTTCAGCATACGGCAACCCGGGGTACCTGCAAATCCGCGCCCTGAAAGAGGCGCAATATTACGCTAAGCAGTTACAATTTTAATACTAATCCTTGACACTACATATAAATAGTACCAGAATCGCCACGTTTAGAGGCAGCTATGATCTTACGGTTAATCTTAATAACTATTACAAGCTCGCTCTTGTCTAGCGCGCTTGCTTTTTTGCCCAAACACTTAACTCGTACGGCAAAAATTGCTATCTATACCTTATTTGGTATATCTGGCGCATGCTCCACTTACGCTGGAATATTAATTTTACTTAAAAATATCACTCTTCAATACCAAATTGCATCCACGATTCCAAACATCTCCTGGCAATTTAATGTAGACCCATTAGCCGGATTTTTTTTGATCCTAATTGGCATAATTGTAATAACTATAGCTCTATACACACCTGGATATCTATACCACAAAGCAAAACAACTGCCCGCTCCTTCCATTCACCTATTCAGTGGATTATTTATTAGTAGCCTCTACTTAGTAGTCTTGGCAGGAAACATCTTTACTTTTCTATTTGCCTGGGAATTAATGTCGGTTGCTAGTTATTTTCTAGTTATCCATAATCATGAGCAGCCAGCCAACCGACGCGCTGCGCTGGTCTACCTCGTCATGGCCCAAATTAGTGGCTTATTAATCCTCATAGCTTTTGCTCTTTTAGCAAAATTCTCACTTGAAACCAGCTTCATTCTTTGGCATCAAATAAAATTTGATCCGCTAACTGCTAATTTAGCTTTTACCTGCGCCTTTTTAGGCTTCGGCATGAAAGCAGGAGTAGTACCACTACACATTTGGCTACCTAAAGCCCATCCAGCCGCCCCGTCTCATATCTCTGCCTTAATGTCTGGAGTGATGCTTAAAATATCGGTATACGGCTTAATTCGTTTTATCTTTTATCTCCTAAAAGATATCACCTGGCAATGGGGAGCAATTACCCTCTTTATTGGAACAACATCCGCTCTTTTCGGTGTACTATATGCTCTAATGCAACATGACCTAAAAAAATTGCTGGCCTATCACTCGGTAGAAAATATTGGCATCATTTTTAGCGCCCTGGGATTATCTTTAATTTTTGCTGCTACCTCACATCCAACTTTAGCTGCCCTCGGTTTAATTGCCGCCCTTTATCACTCTTTAAATCATGCTATCTTTAAAAGCTTATTGTTTTTGGGAGCAGGATCAATAACTCAACAAACAGGTGAAGGAGACCTGGAACGGATGGGAGGCCTCATTAAAATGATGCCTTATGTTGGATGGTTCTTTTTAGTTGGCTGTATTAGCATCTCAGCATTACCACCATTCAACGGTTTTGTTTCAGAATGGTTATTTTTTCAAACTGCATTACAAGGACATATCTTAGAAAATGAAACCATGCGCATCTTAATCCCAGTTTCCTTAGCCATCATTGCTCTAACTGGAGCATTAGCTGCAGCTTGTTTTGTCAAGGTATATGGGGTGATTTTCCTCGGCCAGCCTCGTAGCTCAACAATTAAAACAGCCAACAAACCCAATCTAGGTATGCGCCTTGCAATGGGATTGCTTGCTTTACTATGTTTGTTATTCGGTATATTCCCCACTTTCATTATTAGTTTTTTAAATATAGTTACTAAACAGCTCATTAATACTCAGCTAACTAATACCCAGGATTGGATGCAGCTAATTCCCATCAACACTAATGTTTCTTCATACAATCCCTTAATAGTAGTCGCAGGGATATTACTAATTAGCATCACTATCTACTATCTCATCCATAAAATTTACTCGACATCCAAACCAAAATTAGTAGCTCCCTGGGATTGCGGTTATGGCGGCATTAACTCCAAAATGCAGTATAGCGCCACTGCTTTTGCCATGCCAATCAGAAGAATCTTTCAATTTTTTTATCTTATCCATGAAAAAACTGAGTTGACTAATAAAGGCTTAAATTACTCACTACAGGTTAAAGATATAATTTTACAATATCTATATCTGACTTTTGAACAATTCAGCCTATGGCTAGCCAAGAAATTAGCCAGGATCCAGGGAGGTAACGTAAGACTTTACCTAACCTATATTTTTATCACTTTAATTATTTTACTATGGCTCACCAAATAAACTGGTTAGTTGCAATCATTCAACCACTAATAATAGTGGCTGGCGCTCCACTGTTTGCCGGAATTATAAGATGGATTAAATGTCACTTACAAAATCGCACTTCTCCATCAATCTGGCAACCATATCAAAATCTAAACAAACTTTTCCACAAAGAATCGGTAATAGCCGATACCACATCAACCATTTTTCGAATGGCACCATTTTTGGTTTTTGGTATTATGGCGATGATCAGCATAACCATACCACTTTTTGCCGTTAACTCTGCTATTCAGTCATTTGCCGACGTTATCGTCATAATTGGTTTATTTGCGTTAGCACGCTTTTTGCTTGCGCTTGCTGGCATGGATAGCGGCACCTCTTTTGGCGGCATGGGTTCATCTCGCGAAATGACCATCTCGTCGATTGCTGAACCTGCTACAGCGATTGTTTTCTTCACTGTAGCTATGGCAGCATCTTCTACAAACTTACCAAATATTGTTCATTACCTCAGTACTCACAGCATCTATCTCTATCCATCTTTGATCCTAGCTGCATGTGGTTTTGTTCTGGTTGCTCTAGCTGAAACTGGTAGGATTCCAATTGACAACCCCTCAACTCACCTGGAATTAACCATGATTCACGAAGCCATGATCTTAGAATATAGTGGCAAATATTTGGCCTTAATCGAGTGGAGCTCGCAGATAAAACTATTAATCTATACCGCATTACTAATTAATATCTTTGCCCCATGGGGAATCGCGAATCAACTGAGCCTTGCTGCTATCTTTTGGGGAATGATTTCTTTCGCTTATAAAGCACTAGTTTTAGCAATAGCGCTTGGAACTACAGAGGTAAACTTAGCCAAAGTACGCCTTTTCCGTGCTCCGTACTTGCTTAGCTTAGCCTTTATTTTTGGAATTTTAGCCATCTTGATTCATATTATTATTGAGGTGGGTAAATGATCGAACTTACTTCAATAATTGTAGCTACTATCTTACTTACCTCAGTTATCCTCATTATGCAAGATCGGATAACTAAGATGATTAATATCCTAGTTACACAAAGTCTACTATTAGCTTTTGCAACATTAGTACAAGCAGTAGAATTACAAAAAATAGAGCTCTATATTTCAGCTGGACTAATTATCATTACCAAAGCACTTGTAATTCCATACTTATTGCGTAGGTTAGTAAACAAATTACATATTCGCCAAAAAGTAGCTGAAATTAAATATCCATTTCTACTTTTGGCTGGCGCCTCAGCTTTAGTATTATTTTGTTACCAATTAATTATGCCGCTAAATAGTTTAGCTTGGAATCAAAACAACAATATCATTGCCGTCGCTATGGCGATTATGCTGCTTGGTATTTTAATCTTAATTGTTCACCGCAAAGCTATATCACATGCTATTGGCTTTATCTCCATGGAAAATGGGATATTTTTGGCTGCATTACTAGCATCTCATGGAGTACCGATGGTAATTGAAATTGGGATTGCCTTCGACCTCTTAATTGCTACTATTTTGTTTGGCATATTTTTCTTACAGTTACGCCGTAAAATTGATTCACTAGACGTTGACCGCCTAAACTTATTACGCGAGGACTTAGAATAATGGCTGCTTTTTACCTACTCTTATTAACGCCCATTTTTGGCTCAATATTAATGCTAGTTATAGGCGATCAAAAAAGAGCAGGAATTTATAATGTCTTAATTAATAGCTTAAACTTTATAGTTGCTATAGCTCTTACTGGCTACTTACTAAAACATGGAACATTTACCACCCTTAGACAGCAATTTTGTCTAGATTCATTCAATGTGATCATGGTATTACTTACTACATTTACAGCAACAACCAATGCCATCTTTTCCCATCGCTATATGTGGCACAAGGTAAATATTGGTCGTATCAACCTAAAACAATTACGACTTTATTACACTATCTACCAACTATTTGTCCTAGCCATCTTAATCTCACTGACCACCAACAATCTTGGCATCTTATGGGTTGGCATGGAAACCGCTACTTTGACCACTGTTATCTTGGTTGGTCTTTATCGCACCAAAGAGGCTACTGAGGCAGCGTGGAAATATTTTATTCTCTGTACTATCGGAATTGCGATTGCATTATTTGGTACTTTTTTAATCTATTTTTCTGCCACTAGCATTGCAGAACCAGAGCATAGGATGCTGTGGAATACTTTAGCTCAATATGCAGCTAGTTTTGATCACAACACCATTAAAATTGCTTTCGTTTTTATTCTAGTAGGTTATGGCACAAAAATTGGCTTAGTACCCATGCATAATTGGTTACCAGACGCTTATTCAGAAAGCCCAGCTCCAGTAACCATTTTGCTTTCTGGTTTACTTGCTAATGTTTCTATTTATGCACTATTACGTTGCAAAATGATCATCGATCTCACTTTAAAAAATGGATTTACAGATAACATATTAATGACCTTCGGTGTCGCATCATTCGTGGTGGGAGCCATTTTATTACAACGCGTGCGGGATATAAAAAGGCTATTTAGTTATTCATCCATTGAACATACTGGATTAATCATCATAGCTTGCGCTCTTGGTACTACTAAAACCACCTATATTGCCCTTTTTTATCTAATTGCCCACTCTATAACTAAATCTGCTCTATTCATGATTATAGGTAATATCACTGCTCAAACTGCTACTAGAATCATGGAAAAAATTCGTGGTTTAAGCGTAAGCATGCCGCTATTTGGCTTTAGCTTAATGATAGCTACTTTGGCGATAACTGCCATGCCGCCATTTGCTATTTTTAATAGTGAACTAATGTTGCTCATTGAAACCACTAAATATTCATTAACTTTAACTATAATATTAATAGTCGGACTAATTTTTGCCCTAGCTGGAATATTAAAAAATATTCAACCGGTGGTCTTCGGAACTCCGACTATAATTAATAAAGTGCCCTTATCCATATTGCCATTTTCTATTCATCTAGGCATAGGATTACTGATGGCATTTTATTTGCCTAAAGAAGTTGTACAACTACTCGAGCAAGCGGCATTATTAATCTCTGGAAAATTATGATTAAAAATCATAAACAGTTGATCAATATTTTAAAGGTAAAACCACATATGGCTAGTGGCATGATAGTTATTGAACTTGCAAATTGCGACTGGCAAAAAGCAGCAGATCATGCCAGTAAACTCGAATATCGTTTGGTAACCATCTGGGCAGAAGATAGGACTAGCAATTTAGAACTTAATATTATTCTTGCTATCCAAACCAAATATTTACAGTTAAAAACGATAATTAACATCGCCTCACCAATAATTCCATCTTTTACCCCCTACTTCCCTAGCGCAAATCGCCTAGAAAGACACGCAAGCGACATGTTTGGTATAAAGTTTACTAACCATCCTGATCCTAGACCTTGGACCCGTCATCAGGCATGGACTGAAAATGACTTTCCTCTTCGTAAGAGTTATGTTGCTGGATCTAAAGCCAATAAAATAACTCCAGCTGATACTACTTACCAGTTTATGCAGGTATCTGGAGCTGGAGTATGTGAAATACCTGTTGGCCCGGTACATGCGGGCATCATCGAACCCGGCCATTTTCGCTTTAGCGTTGCAGGAGAAGATATAATTCAACTGGAGGAGCGCCTGGGTTATAAACATAAAGGGATTGAGAAGATTGCCGAAGGTCGCACTATTGATCACTTAATCAAACTGGCAGGTAGAGTATCTGGAGATAGTACCGTAGCTTATGCGTGGTCAACTTGTGCGGCAATAGAAAATGCTCTTGATTTACTCGTTCCAAAACGTGCTTTAGCTATCCGTGCCATCATGTGCGAGCGAGAAAGAGTAGCAAACCACCTAGGAGATATTGCAGCCATCTGCAACGATGTTTCATATACTTTTCCATATTATCAGTTAACGAGATTAAAAGAGCTCTGGTTAAGGCTAAATTATGAGATTTTTAAACATCGTTTGATAATGGATAATATAGTACTAGGTGGCGTTATAAACGATATATCATCAAATGACACTCAAAAGATCTCCTCACAAGTATCTTACTTTAAAAATGAATTAAACGATCTATTTGAGATCATCGAAAATCATTCTGGATTATATGATAGAGCCCGTACCACTGGGATATTAACCCATGAACAAGCTAAAAAAATCGGAGTATTAGGGTACGTAGGGCGCGCAAGCGGAATCGACTTGGACCTGCGTCGTGATCTACGCTACCCTCCATATGATAAGTTAACCATAAAAGTTCCTACTTTCACTCAAGGTGACGTCTTAGCCAGAATGCTGGTAAGAGTTTACGAAACATTAACTTCGCTTGATTTAATCTCTCAGCTGGTTGCTGACATCCCAAAAAGCGAACTTTCCAATCAAAAATTTACTTTAAACCAAAATATTGCAGGAATTGGCCTAATTGAAGGCTGGCGAGGCGAAATTGTAACTTTTGTTAGAATAAGTGCGAATGGAATAGTAGAGCGCTATTTTCCGAGAGACCCGAGCTGGTTCAGCTGGCCTGCACTTGAATTATTAATTCATGGCAATATTGTTCCAGATTTCCCCGTATGCAATAAGTCAATTAATGCCTCCTACTCTGGAGTCGATCTATGATCAAATCTTTAGGTAAAATATTTAAAATCGGCATAGTAACCGAACCATATCTTCCCACTCAAGATTCTCAGCTAGAGCTGATTGGCGATGTGTGTAAAAAAATCATCGCTGCTAAATTTAATGGCAGTCTTGCTATCCGCCACCTTGACGCCGGATCATGTAATGGGTGCGAACTAGAGATCCACGCCTTAAATAACGCATTTTACAATATTGAAAGGTTTAATATTCACTTTGTAGCATCTCCAAGACATGCTGACCTACTCTTAGTAACTGGACCGGTAGCAAAACATATGGAGACTGCATTAATTACCACATATGAATCCATACCAAAACCTAAATTAGTATTGGTGGTTGGCAATTGCGGAGCAGAAAATAGTGAGTTTAAAGGCTCATATGCAATAAAAAGGCAGGTATCTGACGTCATTCCAATAGATGGAATCATTCACGGCTGCCCACCAAACCCATTTACTCTGATTAAGGGAATCTTAAATCTATTAAAAGATAAATAAAATTATTGTCATTATCCTACAAAATTCGTTATTATTTAAATATAAGCAATTTATTTAAGTTAACTAGCCTACAAATGAAAATGACAAATTTATTATTTAAAACACCTGTTTTGATTTTATTGATTACTGTTTCATCGGTAGCTTACAGCTCATCGACTAAAAACTCAGAATTAACAACAGATAATCATAATTTGGTGGATAACAGGTTAAATCACCGATATCTGCCGTACCTTCAACTTGGAACAACGCAACTTTTAGGTGACTCAAAATATAATATTATCAATTTAGAGCTATTCTCACCTGTATGGCAACACTCAGACAATATGATCTTTACCAACCTAAAATCATATCATCTCAAGAATCAAGGTTATATGGGAGGTGCCTATTTTGGCTATCGGCATCTAGCACAAAATAACCAAGCAATATATGGAATTTATAGTTCATTCGATTATCAAAAAGAAGATGCTAGTACTTTTAAACAAATTACCATTGGGCTAGAACACTGGGCAAATGATTGGTTTATCGGAGTAAATTTTTATAAACCGATTGGTAACACCAAAATCTATAACTCTCCAACCAAGGATAGCTATTTAATTTCACTCGCTGGGTTAGATACCCAAATTGGAAAAGAATTCAGGCTAAACCACGCTAAATTCTCCTGTTATTTAGTGGGCTATTATTATTCGTACCCAGACGAAACCAAACCCGTCTATGGAGCTAAAATAAGAGCATCCTACGAATGGATAATAAGTCATAAAAATCAACCAATTAGCAATATTAGATTAAATAATGAAGTAAGGTATGATCGACTTAGGGGTAAATGTTTCATTTTGGGAATTCAATTAAGACTTAGCTTACCACAAAACAATTTACCAAACGATGTTACGCAACATATGCTAGATCCAATTTATCGAGATTCAAGTTTGATTTTTACTCAAAATATAAAACAAAATACCGCCCTATCCCAATTACGTATACAAAACCATCAAACCGATCAGGAAGAAAGATTAGCGGCTATGCGGTCTGCATTCAACTCGATGAATGCAAAATATAATATAATACCAAACTTTAAATTATAAAAATAAAAAATATGACAAAAATAACTCCAACAAAACTCTTGATCTCATCGCTTTATTTCTTGCTATTAACCTCTCCTGGTTACGCTATAAACCAACTTGAAGTTAACTCCATTACTAAAATCGATGAAACAAACGGCTCTACTATAACCATCTCTGATGATAAATTATACTTGTCATTCGCCACTATTCAAAAGGAAACTCTTCCTTATGATCTCAAACTCGACTTGACCAATGCTGATGGAAATCAAGCAGCCTTAGAAATAAACGATAAGTCCTGTAATACCATAGGAGTTACAAAGAAGAATAATATTTATTATTATCCATGCTACGTGATCGCATCACTTCCGCAAAATGAAATACCATACTACAGCTTCACTGCTAAAATACTAGGCCCTAAATATGAGATCATTGACATCATAACAGGCAACTCACCTGAACTAATGATTTCATCAGAAAAAAATCAAGATAACATTAAATTGTTAATTAAAAACATTTCCAATAAAAAATTAGAGATCACTAAAATTGAAAATAGTGATCATTACGCTAATAGCATTAACCAACAGGATAGTATATGGCTTAAGCCAAACGATAGCTACCAAGCAGAGTTAAAACCAAAAGAAAGGATTAACTTAGCAAATAACCTACCTACTGATGAAACTATAAAAATATTATATAAAATTGATGGCAAATTACTAGCTGAGCATATCAACTTAAGGATGAAAAAAAATGAGTTATTACCAGAACAAAATAAGGTAACCATTGAAGTGGCATTATTTAAACCATCATCTCAAAATATTTCAGGGGCTGCAACAACCATGGCCGGAATTCAAAAACTAGAAGATGGCCGATATGTAATGGCATTATCTCTTGGAAAAGATTTTCTA
>CAZTPH010000024.1:0-12516 GCA_964614705.1 uncultured Coxiellaceae bacterium | reverse complement strand
TTTGGAAAACATAAACTTAATGAGCGAATTTCACCTAAGAAAACCGTTGAAGGATTAATTGGTGGAATTACCACAGCTATTATTGGGGGTGTGATTTTTAATTTGTGTGTTTATACGGGCAGAACTTTTATTGAAATACTTATTTTGTCGGTAATAATAGCTGTTTTTACCGCTATTGGCGATCTATTTGAAAGCATGTTAAAAAGAGAAGCGGGAGTAAAAGATAGTGGTAAACTACTGCCTGGTCATGGTGGAATGTACGACAGAATTGATGGCTTAATTGCAGCTGCACCCGCTTTTTTGTTGTACAATTACTTAATACTTGTTGCCAAAATACCTATAATTTGAGTGGTGAATTATGTTACGAAAAATAAAAATTTTAATAGCTGTATTAACTATTAGCGCTTATTCCTTGGCAGAAGCAGAGACCTTTACTATCAGTAATATTAAGGTTAATGGTTTAAAAAGAATTACGCGCGGAGCAGTCCTTAGCAACTTGCCAGTTAAAGTTGGAGATAAGATGGATTCTGCTCAGAGCTCAGAGATTATTCGCAGGCTCTACGAGACCAATTTTTTTAGCAATATCGATATAAATCGCAGTGGGAATGCTTTGATTATTGATGTGGTTGAGCGCGCAGTTATCGGATCGTTAAAAATTAGCGGTAACAGCAAGATCACTAAACAACAGCTTACCGATGCTTTAAAAAATGTAGGTATTGCAGAGGGTCAAGAGCTAGATCCAGCAGTATTAAACAGCATCAAAAACGCTATTATTAACCAATATTACAGCATGGGGATGTATAATCCTAAGGTTAATATCAACGTAAAAAACGAAGATCGTAACCGGGTGGCGCTTGCTATTAATATCTCTGAAGGTCCAGCTTCAAAAATTAAATCGATTAAGATTGTGGGTAACCGAGCATTTAGCCAGCGTGCTTTATTAAAAGATTTCTCGTTGACTACTACCAAGCTGTGGAGTTTTTTAACTCATTCTGATCAATATTCTAAGGAAAAACTGGATGCAGATTTAGAAAAACTACGCGCTTATTATATGGATCGAGGTTGCTTGAAGATTAGTATTAATTCAACCAAAGTCTCCATTACGCAAGACAAAAAGGGCATCTACATAACTATTAATATTACAGAAGGTCCTATTTATAAATTTGATCAAATTGTAATAGATGGAGATTTGATTGGTAAGCGTAAAGAGATTTTACAATTGATTGAAATTAAATCGGGAGAAGTCTTTTCTCGTAAACGAGTTATAGAGTTACAATCAAAAATCAGTCTCTTTTTGGGTGATTATGGGTACGCAATGGCAGAGATCAGCCCAGATTACAAAATTGATGACAACGCTAGGAAAGTATGGATGAAATTTACTGTTACTCCAGGCCATAGAGTTTATGTTAGACACATTAATTTTACCGGAAATTATCGCTCTAATGATGAAGTATTGCGTCGCGAAATGAGATTACAAGAGGGGGGGTTATTTTCTTTATCTAAGATTAACGAATCGAGCAGACGCTTGGCTAATTTGGGTTATTTACAAGATATTAACCACAATTTAATACCGGTAGCAAATACTAACAATCAAGCAGATTTGAATTATAGCGTTAAAGAGGTCTCATCTACCTCTCTTAATTTGCAAGCTGGTTTTTCTGATCGTGATGGTTTTTTATATGGAGCAAGCATTAGCGATCAAAATGTTTTTGGTACCGGGAAAGCGGCGTCTATCCAATTTGATAATTCACGTGCTACCCAATCATATGGTTTTAGTTATCATGACCCATATTTTACCGTGGATAAAATTGGACTATCCGTTAATGGTTATGTTTATAAAACCAACCCTTCTAAAATTAGCGGTGAGCTTACTTCATATAGAAGTAGTACCTACGGATTAATAACTACACTTGATGCACCATTATCTGATTACACGCAAGTATCTTTTGGTATGGGTGTTGAACATATTGGGCTTGGCAATCCTATTAATCCCAGCTCTAAAATTGAAGATTTCATAAATCGCTATGGCTCCTCTTTTAATCAGATAAAATTGATTGGGAATATAAGTTATAGCAATCTTGATCGTTCTATCTTTCCAACTAGCGGTTTTGCTCAATCATTGTCCGTAGATGGTTATGCGCCGCTTAACAGTAGGAGTTTAGAATTCTATAAAGCAGATTACAATGCTGTCTATTACCAACCTTTAGGTAAAAATTTTATTTTTAGATTAGGCGGAGAACTTGGTTATGGGGACGGTATAGGTAAGACTAAGGTTTTACCTCCATTCAAAAACTTTTATGCTGGTGGTATGAGTACAGTCAGAGGGTTTGATGATGACACTATCAGTAGTTATCAAGATAAAGACCGCGTTGTTGGCGGTAATTTATTAACCGTAGGAAGCGCAAGCATCATCATTCCTAGCCCGATGCCAGATATGGTTAGATTAAGCACATTCATTGATGTCGGTAGTGTTTGGGATACTCACACTGATCACTTTAAGTTTGGTGATTTGAGGTACTCTGCAGGTTTCCAAGTAGAATGGCGTACGCCACTTGCACCATTACGTTTTAGCTTTGCTAAACCAATCCACAAAAAAGATTGGGATAGTACTCAGTTATTTCAATTTAGCATTAGCACCAGTATTTAGTAGATTGATGAGGAGCGATTTTTTATGGCTCAAAAAGAATATCAGCTCAGTTATTTGGCGAATTTTTTATCAGCCAAATTGGTTGGCGATGGTAACATTACAATTTTTGGTATTGGTTCGCTAAGTAATGCTAAGGGCGGAGAGATCTCTTTTTTACAAGATACTAAATTAAGCCAACACCTTGCAACGACTAGAGCATCAGCGGTTATTATTAGGACAGAAGATTTATCTAGTAATAGTAGTGGAAATTTTATCGTGGTAAATAATCCCTACTTAGCTTATGCCAAAATTTCTGCGTTATTTGATGATCTTCCAGAAGTTACCCCAGGCATTCATCCTACTGCAATATTAGCCGAAGATTGTCAAATTGGTGAAAAAGTATATGTAGGTCCCTATGTGGTAATAGGTAAGCGAGTTAAAATTGCATCAGGGGTTAGAATTGAGGCGGGCTGCGTGGTTGGTGATGATGTCTCTATAGGTGAAAATACTAGATTAGCTGCTAAAGTTGTTTTATACCACAAAGTGATAATCGGAAGCTCAGTTTTGATTCATAGTGGTACTATCATCGGGTCTGATGGTTTTGGTAATGCTAATGACCGAGGGGTTTGGCATAAAATTTATCAGCTAGGAAAGGTGATTATTGGTAATCAAGTTGAAATCGGTGCTAATACTACCATTGATCGCGGTGCTATTGAAGATACCATCATCAGCGATGGGGTAAAAATAGACAACCAAGTGCAGATAGGGCATAATGTGCACATTGGCGCCCATACTGCAATAGCTGGTTGTGTTGGGATAGCAGGCAGCACTAAAATTGGTAAATATTGCATGATTGGTGGTCGAGTAGGTATTACTGGACATATTGAGATTGCAGATCGGGTGGTTATCACTGGAATGTCAAGTGTAGGCAAGTCGATTACTGAGCCAGGTGGGATATACGCATCAGCAATCCCAGCAGTACCACATCTTACTTGGTGGAGAGCGGTTACAAGATTAATGCAGTTAGAAAAAATTATTGATCGTTTAAAGAAGTTGGAGAAAAAGTTAGTATGAGTATTATTAAGATAGAGCAAATTAAGAAAGACACCCCTCATCGTTATCCATTTTTATTGGTCGACAGAGTGCTAGAGTTTGAGGCGGGTAAGTCCATTTTAGCGCTTAAAAATGTTACTGCTAATGAGCAGTATTTTAATGGCCATTTTCCTGAGCGTCCTGTTATGCCAGGGGTATTAATGATTGAAATGTTAGCCCAAACTTCAGGGTTATTGATATTCTATACCACAGGTAAAGGAGCAGATGCTGATAGCAATTGGTACTTTTTGGCTGGGGTTGATAAAGCGCGTTTTAAACGCATAGTGGATCCAGGAGATCAACTTCATCTTCATTCTGAGATTATCAAACAAAGGCGAGATCTGTGGGTTTTTAGTGCTAAAGCTACAGTCGATGGAGAGCTGGCTTGTAGCGCAGAGTTATTAATTGCTAGAGGTGCATTAAAGTGATTGATAGCAGAGCCATCATTGCTAAGGGCGCTAAAATTGCTGGTGGAGTGAGTATTGGTCCTTACGCGGTGATTGGGGAAAATGTCGAGATAGCTGAAGGATGTTGGATTGGCCCACATACAGTTATCGAGGGCAATACTAAAATCGGCAAGAATAACCAGTTTTTTCAATTTTCTGCTGTTGGGGCTGTTCCTCAAGATAAAAAGTATCATGGAGAGCTTACTGCACTTGAAATTGGTGATAACAATGTATTTCGTGAATTTTGTACAGTTCACTTGGGTACTGCTCAAGGTGGCGGAATAACCAAGATAGGTAACGATAATTTAATTATGAACTATGTTCATATTGCTCATGATTGTATCGTAGGAAATAACGTGGTTTTTTCCAATAATGCTTCTTTAGCAGGGCATGTAGTAGTTGGCGATCATGTAATCTTTGGGGGCTTTGCCAAAGTAGCCCAATTTACTAGACTAGGACAATATAGCTTTTTAGTAGCAAACGCCGATGTCGGCAAAGATATTTTGCCTTATGTAATTGCAGGTGGTTCGGTAGATACCATTAAGTTATATGGGTTAAATCTCATTGGCCTAAAACGTCATGGCTTTTCCGATGAAGTAATTCGCATGTTAAAAAGCGCATATAATGTGATCTTGCGTAAAAATTTGACTGTTCAACAAGCTATCGTTGAACTTGAAGAAATGACGGCAGATTGTCTGGAAATTCAACCATTTATCGAGATGTTACAGAAAAGCGAGCGCGGTATTTTGCGCTAGCTACGTAATTTTTATGTGACTGGCAGGGCTGTTTAATAATTCCTTAATACTAAATGTAATTTTTTCTGTTATACTGTTGTAACAAATCTCAGTAAAATCAAAAAAATATCTGGGAAAATGTGATGGCTTCAGTTAAAATCACATAAAGTATGTAGTAGCGATATTAAACAGGGAGTGCTAAGAGGGACATGACGTTTTTGGCTAACATAGGCTACGAGGTCATTGCCAAGTGGAAGAAGAAAATAAAAGATCAAACAAGAGAATAAATTCAATTATTAAGTTAGTCATAACTATAATTATCATTTTGCTACTAAGTATGTGTGTTGGCAAAGGTATATGGTTAGCACGTAAAGAAAAAATTGCCTTAGAACAACCTATAGATGAACCACCTAAAGAAGAGATGCGCTGCGTGCCTGATAAAAACAGCGTCGATCTTGCAAAAGATGTTAAGCCTGTCGTTAATCAAGATCTCACTCGCAAGAAACGTAAGCCTTACTACCATAACTATTATAAATCTCAGATTGTCCGTAAAGTTCAACAAACAGCTGTTAAATTTCATCCATATGCTGAGTTAGGATATACCAAGTTTTTTAACGTATATGATCCTGACTTTGCCCTTTCACTAGATATGTTTATCCCGATTTGGCAAGATTTAGCCAAAAAGACCATATATACCGATTTACGTTATAATGATAGAACAGGAAAAGCTTTTGAAGCTAATTTACATGCGGGATATCGCCAGCTTTTTGATCAAGATAATAAGATAATTGGTGATTATTTAGCCTTTGATCGCAAAAAAACGGATATTGGTAATTATTTTAATCAACTTACTTTTGGTATTGAATATTGGCAGAGACTTTCATCTGGCAATTTATTTATAGGTGGTAATTACTATCAGCCAATCACAGGCCAACAAGATATAGAGATTAAAACAGCAGCAGATTTGGAAAGATATAATATTACCTTCAAAAATATTGGGATTACTAAAGATCTAAAGCACGAAAAAGCAATGCCTGGTTTTGATGCTGAAGTTGGTTATGAGTTTAAAAATGGCTTAGCTATTTATTTAGGCGGATACTATTTTGGCGCATCCAACATGGATACTATTTGTGGTCCTAAATTAAGGATTACCTACGATTGGTATAGTAATGATGGAACCAAGAAAATAGGAATTGAAAAATTAGGTTTGGTTTTAGGTATGCAGAAAGATGTCCCAAGAGGATTTACTTGGTATTTGGGAATAAACTTTAGATTAAATTGGCTGATGGACAATGGATTGATTAAGGATCAATTTGTACGTCATATGACCGATTTAGTGCGTAGAGATGTTGATATTGTTTCTTCAGGATATGTAGATACCGAACGTAGAAGGCGTAAAGAGGTAATAGATGGATGGGCTGCCATCCAAAAAGTTCCGGTTCAGAATTTGAGTAACGCCACATCTCAGTCTAAAAAAGATACTTTAGATACAGGATCACAGGCTCCAACTAAGCCACCGTCATTAAAGTCTTATAATAATGATGAAGATCTAAAATCTTGCTCTGCTAATGAGGGTAAGGAAGTTGTCAGTACTTATACAGGACAACCGGATGTTGAATATGCTGTTTTTGCTCAAGGAATTGAGGTGGGTGGTGACAAGACGATAGAAGGAATGTGTTATACGAAATTTATTAGTGATTATTCTGTGGAGGAGATAGCAAATCTTTCTGCTGAAGAAAAGAAAAATCTTATTAGAAAACCACTTGTTTTTGCTTATTGTGGTGATGCATCTGTTAACAAATATGCTAAATATTTCAATATTTTTCCGAGTAACGGGAATAAGCCTACTCTTAAATGTGACTCGGGCGAAAAACTTACAGTAATAAATTGCTCCGATTGTGATAATCGGGTTATTACGCCTATAGTTCATATTACCCCACCGGGTAGTAAACCGGATATTAAATAAAGTTGATAATTAAATTTAAATATTTCTAAGGAGCTACCTATGTTAAAGATAAAAAATATTGTTTGTTATATACTTGCTACGCTAATTGTCATAATTACCCTAAATTCTTTTAGTTATGCTGGAACACCTGACGCATATAGTGATGTAGCTCTTGGAAGTGTGGTGTGTGATACGTGCACATCAGTTAAAAAAGAAGAGCAAGAGTTAAAAAGTGAGCACAGGATAAATTGGTGGTCAGTTGCAGATGGTGTGGTTGGTGGCGGAGTTGCTGGAGGCCTTATGTACCTATTGAGGAATAATGGAGCGCCTGGGCCAAAAGGTGATCCAGGTGAGCGGGGAGAACAAGGTCTTCAGGGAGAAAGAGGTTTACAAGGGGAACCAGGGCCAAAAGGTGACCCAGGAGAGCAGGGGCTACCGGGAGAAAGAGGTTTACAAGGTGAGCGTGGTGAACAGGGACTACAGGGGGAAAGAGGTTTGCAAGGGGAGCCAGGACCAAAAGGCGAGCCAGGAGAGATAGGAAAACCAGATTTAAAAGAAAAACCAGTGGAAAAAAACGACCCAGCTGAAGAAGATGAGTCAAATTTAAAAGTAGAAAAAGATGATCTACCCCAGGTAAACTCGACTTTGCCGAATTCTGGTGATGATGGTGATGAACCAGGAGATGACTTCAAGTATAAAGGTGTTTGTGTCCATATTCCTAAAAAGAATTTAGCCACGTTACAGTTATTAAAGAGACAAATACCGTTGCTTTCCGCAGAAACAGATGGGATAGATAAGATAACTAAATCAGTAGCAGATGCTTGGAGTCTTATAGGTGATTTAAATAAAGGGCAGACTACTGTAACAGCAGATAGCGATAGTGGTCTTAATGGAGCAATTACAGCGTTGAAACATAGTTTTTTCGATGTTGTATCACAAATGACTACTGTTATTGATAAAGATATGTTATTTAGTAAAATTGATGATTACAAAAATCTTTCAGCTATTGTATCAGATGAAGTTAAAGATTTAAGTGCTGGAATTAGTAAATGGTTAAAGTCGTCTATTGGATGGAAACAACCTGGTGTTAGAAGAAAAGATTTTGACTCATTTAGTATGGAGAAATTTTTGCATAACAAAGAAGCTAACAATTTTCGTATTAAGAATCTTGAAATAGCCTCTTACTTGGGGTTAAGAAGTAGGATTTAAATAAAAAGTAGATAATTAACTTATGAATAATAGATCAGAATTTTTAAAATGGAGCAACGAAAAGGGACACTTTCAAGGAATATTTTGGATAATATTATCTTGTTTTTTTAGTAATTTGGCTGACACCATGACTAGGCTTACGTCTGCATTAAATTTGCCGGCCATGCAGATAACCTTCTTTCGGCTTTTTTTTGGCACAATAATTATTTTACCGATCTTACTTTGGCAGGGAAAAGCATCTTTTATCGTCAAGAGTAAATTTGCTCATCTATTGCGCGTGGTAGTTGGTTTTGGCGCAATTGCTTGTTGGATTTATGGTGTAGGTCAAACTTCTTTGCCTTCGATTACCACCATATCTTTCGTATGCCCAATTTTAGTTTTACCACTGGCTTATCTATTTTTGGGTGAAAGATCTGATTGGTATAGAATATTATCGGTAGCTATAGGCTTTTTAGGAGTGTTAGTCATCGCTTTTTTTGAAGGTAGCAATCATATATCATTGAACAGTTTTTCTTTACATCAGGGAATAATGTGGTTATTTTTAGCCTCAATTCTCTTCGCTTTAAGTGATATTTTAAATAAAAAATTTATCTCGTCAGAAACTTTGCTCTCCATGTTATTTTATTTTTATTTGGGTACAACTTTGATTGCGGTAATTCCTGCATTGATCGTTTGGCAGTCAGTAAATTACTCAGAACTATTTTATCTATTCACCTTAAGTGTTAGTGGGGTATTAGTTTTATATTGTATTCTAAAAGCCGCTGCTGCTGCTGATATATCTGCTATTTCTCCCTATAAATATATAGAATTGATCTTTTCAGTTATAGCAGGCTATCTGGTTTTTGGTGAGGTAATAAAAACCTCTACTTTACTCGGAGCTGCCTTGATTATTCCAAGTGCATTATTAATCGCCTATCACCAAGTTAGTAAGGAAAAAGCTTCCAAGAAGAGTTTGGCATGAAATATGTAGGAGCCCACGTCAGCACTCAAGGTGGAGTAGCTAACGCGCCGTTAAATGCTCATCTAATTGGCGCAAGAGCGTTCGCGTTTTTTACTAAAAACCAAAGAAGATGGTTTGAAAACCCCTATTCTCAACAGGAAATTGGAAACTTTAAAAAAAATCTTCAAATTAGCGGGATTCTTCCCAAACACCTTTTGGCGCATGCTAGTTATCTGCTTAACTTAGGCTCACCAGATCAAGAAAAAAGAGAGTTATCAGTTAAAGCATTAATAGATGAAGTAAAAAGATGTGAAGAACTTAGCGCTGCTAATATAGTATTTCATCCTGGTAGTAACTTAAAAAAAATTAGCGAAGCTGAATCTATGGATTATATTGCTAATTCTATTAATCAGGTGATTAGTGCCACCAATAAAGTAAATTTAGTAATTGAAAATACTGCCGGGCAGGGTGGCAATTTGGGTTACAAATTTGAGCAACTGGCTTATATTATTGCAGGAGTTACTAATAAAGATCGAGTTGGGGTATGTATCGATACTTGTCATCTCTTTGCATCTGGTTATGATTTTTTGACCAAAGATAAATATGAGGCTATTTGGGAATTATTCGATCAAATTGTGGGGTTTAGCTATTTAAAAGGATTGCATTTAAATGATAGCAAGGGAGAATTGGGCTCTAGAATAGATCGACATGATTCATTGGGATATGGTAATATCGGCCTAGATCCATTTAAACTTATTATGCAAGATGGCCGTTTTGATGGCATGCCATTGATTTTAGAAACCATCGATGAGTCTATTTGGGAAAAAGAGATCAAGTTGTTATATGGTTTTATGGAGTAATATATGAAAAAAAGGAAGAAACAGAATAAATCGCAAGATCCATATTTTGAGCGTGAAAAACTCAAATATGAAAACCCCATTCCTAGTCGCGAATTTATTTTAGAATATCTAGAAAAACTCGGCGTTCCCGAAAGTTATCCCAAATTGTTACAGGCTTTAAAGTTACGTGGCCCAAAAAATAGCGATGCATTGCACCATAGATTGAAAGCCATGGTTAGAGATGGTCAGTTAATAACAGATCGCAAAGAGAGATATGCGCTAGTTAAAAAGATGAATTTGGTTCGTGGTTATGTAGTTGGTCATCGTGATGGTTATGGTTTTTTAACTCCAGATAGCGGAGGCAAAGACTTATTTTTAAATCCCAAAGAGATGAGGGCGGTTTTTCCCGGCGATATAGTCTTAGCCAGCGTAATTTCTAGCGGTGAGAATGATAAGCGTGAAGGAGCAATTGTTGAAGTTTTAACTCGTAAGTTTACTCAAATTATTGGACGCTATTTTATAGAGCGTGGCATTGGTTTTATAGTACCAAGCAATCGGGATTTTTCTCAAGAAATTATTATCCCGCACGGCAAAGAGTTAAAGGCTAAAAAAGGTGATTTGGTTTTAACAGAGATTTTAGGCTACCCGACCAAGCGCAACAGTGCGACTGCTAAGGTAATTAAAATTTTAGGCAAGGAGGTAACTCCAGCTTTAGAAATTGATGTGGTAGTTAATGCTCATGGCTTGCCTAATAGCTGGCCTGATAAAGCAGCCAAAGAAAGTAATGCTATTGCTCAGCTTGGGATTAAAGCAGAAAAGAGAGTCGATCTGCGTAAGTTGCCGTTTGTTACCATTGATGGGGCAGACGCCAAAGATTTTGATGATGCAGTATATTGCAAAAAAGATAACGGTGCTTGGATTTTGTATGTGGCAATTGCAGATGTTAGTCATTACGTCACATTTAATAGCGCTTTAGATCAAGAAGCTTTGAACAGAGGAAATTCGGTTTATTTCCCTGGCCAAGTGATTCCTATGTTACCAGAAATACTTTCTAATGAGTTATGTTCACTAAAACCAGAGGTTGATCGATTGGTAGTAGTGGCTGAGGTAAAAATAAATAATTTGGGAAAGATTGACGGTTTCAAGTTTTATGATGCCATCATTAGATCGCACGCACGGCTGACTTATGACAAAGTTTTTGATCTATTAGAAAATAATTCTGAACCCAATTATTTGCTATTGTCTGAGCTAAAAAATTTACGCGCTCTTTACTTGTTATTATTAAAACAACGTAAGATCAGAGGATCGTTGGATTTTTCTCGGGTTGAATCTAAGATTATTTTTAACCCTCAAGGTAAAATTAGTAAAATTGTAAAAAATGAGCATCATTATGTCCATGGCATGATAGAAGAGTGTATGTTAGTTGCCAATGTTTGTGCCTCAAAATTTTTGCTGACACATAAAATATCCGCGCTTTATAGAGTGCATGAAGGGCCAGAGTTAGAAAAATTAAGCAATGTACGTGCTTTTTTAAAGAGTTTGGGGCTGGAATTAAAAGGAGGAGAGAACCCCAAGTCAATTCATTATGCTGATTTACTCCAAAAAATAATTGGTCGTACTGATGAGCATTTGGTTCAAACTGTACTACTGCGGTCGATGCGCCAAGCAGTATATACTCCGAGTAATATCGGTCATTTTGGACTAGCTTATGAAGAATACGCGCATTTTACTTCTCCAATTAGAAGATATCCTGATCTAATCAACCATAGATCGATAAAATATATTTTATTGCATGGAAATCCAAGTAAGTACCACTATAACGAAGCTAATATGCAAGAATTTGGCAATCACTGCTCTATGACTGAAAGAAGAGCAGACGATGCAAGCCGAGATGTTGAATTATGGCATAAATGTCAGTTTATGCGTGATAAACTAGGTAAATCTTTTGCAGGAATAATCTCGGGCGTAATGAATTTTGGTATTTTCGTTGAACTTAAAGATATCTTTATTGAAGGTTTGGTCCATATTACTGCACTAAAACAAGACTATTATCAATTTGACCAACTACGGCAAAGATTGGTCGGGAAACGTGGTGGAAAAGTATATCGCCTAGGTGATGAGGTTAAAGTGCTGGTTGCACGAGTTGACCTTGATGAGCTAGAAATTAGTTTAGAGTTAGTATAACTACTTTTTGAGGGATAAAAATATGGAAAAAAATATTTTAATTTTAAATGGTAGTCCACGCAAAGGCGGCAATACCGCAGTATTGGTTAATTGGTTAGAGGATGAACTCGAGCAAAAAGATCAGCCGTATAAAAAATATGATCTGTATGCTAAACAATTTAAGGGGTGCGCGCATTGTGATGCCTGCAAAAAAGTATCTGACCGGCATGGTTGTGTATTACCAGATGATGCTCTAGAAATACTAGATGCATTTGCTAAGGCAGAAGTTATTGTAATCGCTAGCCCGATTTATTGCTGGTCATTTTCCGGATGTGCAAGCACTTTTCTCGATCGGCTATACTCGTTTTTTAAAAATGAAAATGGTGGGTGCGCATTGCTAGCGGGTAAAAAAATCTTGGGAATTTTTACTAGTGGTGGCGATGCTTTTTCTGGAATGCAATATTGTGATGCGGCCTTAAGGGAGATTTGTCTTTGGAGTAACATGAGCTATCTTGGCACCGT
>CAZTPH010000023.1:0-12609 GCA_964614705.1 uncultured Coxiellaceae bacterium | reverse complement strand
ATATTAAGTGGCGCAGGATTTTTAGGAAGAGTTTCTTATACTATTACTCTAGAAGAGTTGTCAATAAAAGATTGTTCTAAATTTTGGGGCAAGAACTCAAAAAATATTTCTGCTTTTGAGAAGCTTAAGCTTTTATCTGTTACTGGCGGGGTTCCACGTTATTTGGAAGAAATTGATAGCTCAGTAGATGCTGAAGAAAACATACGACGTTTATGTTTTAGCAGAGGAGGAATACTAGTCGATGAATTTCAACACATATTTTCCAATGTTTTCAAAAAGAATTCTACGATATATAGATCAATCATAGAATCGCTGGTTTATAGCGCAAGAAACACGGAAGAAATAAGCAAATACCTTGGCATAAAAATTACTGGGTCATTGAGCGACTATCTTGAAGAATTATATATATCTGGATTTATAAAAAGAGAATATACGTGGCATTTAAAAACCGGACATGATGCTAAACTGAGTAAGTATCGACTTAGCGATAATTATCTACGATTTTACTTAAGGTATATCAATAAATATAAAAACAAAATTAACCGTGATAGCTTTGAGTCAAAATCGCTAACATCTTTGCCAGAATGGCACACAATAATGGGATTACAATTTGAAAATTTGGTGTTAAATAATCGTAAACTTGTGCAACAAGCCATTGGGCTACATCCGGAAGACATTGTAAATGATAATCCATTTTTTCAAAACCAGACAACAAAGCAGCAGGGCTGCCAAATAGATTACTTGATTCAAACTAAATATGATACGCTGTATATTTGTGAAATTAAATTTACGAGACATCCCATAGGAACCGAGATTATTGTTGAAATGCAGAAAAAAATCGATGACTTAAAACGACCAAAAGGATTTTCCTATAGACCAGTATTAATACATGTAAATGGGGTTAGCAAAGATGTTGTAGATGACGATTATTTTTCAAATATCATTGATTTTGGCAAGGGTTTTGACTAACAGATAATCCTAAAAACAGCAGCCAAAACCTGAGACCTTTAGTGAGCATTTTAACCTCCTTCCTAGAACAGAGTTCTTTTAAAACCTAGGGTTATTGTTTATACCGACAAGAAATCTGGCAGCCTGCACAAACAAGGATAAATATTTTCACTCAATAGCCTTTAAATAATCTGCTGCCAAATCAATTTTACTAGCGTTAAACAACCTAACATTATTTTGAGCTAAAAGGGCGGCAGTAACACCTAGACCATAATAAGTTCTTTTTAAAAAAGAGCCATCATGAATATTCTCAGTACCACACGACGGACTATAGTCCTTTAAAATTGCTAATTTCACATTATGCAACTTAACGATTTTTAACGCCTGGATCACACCTTGAATAAAATCATCGGTAAAATCCTGGCCATCTTGCGACACCACCTTTCCTTGACCACTAAATACAGACTCACCACCGCACCCAAAAATTTCTGCTGCAGGGCGTGGTGTTGTCAGCCCAGCCAAAAGTTCCGGACACACCAAGATCAATCTGTTTTCTTGATGCCATTTTTTAACAATATTATTTTCTACTATTAGATTGCCGGCACCACTACCATTATAACGAACTTGGTTTCCGCACATACAAGAACTGATAATAATTTTTTCCTTGCACATTAAACTAAAATCCTCTTTAACATTGCCAAAAAAATACTTGGCTCCACGCTTACCACTTTTCCCAAAATGCATTTTTAAGCCAATTTACAGTATCATCTTCACCAGCAAAAGCGATGATATCAAACCTACAATCAATTTTGCCATAAAGTTTCTGCTCTAATAGATAGTGGTTAGCTGCTCTAATTAATTTTCTCTGTTTACTCATTGTAACGGTTTCCGCACCATCACCATAATCGGCATTTTTACGAAAACGAACTTCGACAAACACCAACACACCTTGCTCGCGCATAATTAGATCAATTTCACCTCTTTTACAAAGATAGTTGGCCGCGACAAAAACCAACCCTCTCTTTTCTAAATAACGCCTAGCAAAATTTTCACTTTCTTTCCCTATGGATCTCATAATCAAACCTCATACTAATTTAAAACCAGCTAAACTTTTGGCTACATGATTAAATAGCTCTTGATGTGTTATTAACAATTTTTTAACCTGGGCAATATTTAGGTTTAGTTCAGATGTTTTTGCATTACCATCATTTTTTGCATAATTCAACTGATAGAATATTTGACTAGCACTTGGAGGCAACCCATATTGCTCAACCAAAGTTTCCTGAACAAAATTGTTGGTGTTCTCACAATTTCCCATACCGTGTAACCACGCAAATGCGCATAGAGTTAGTTCCAGAGATTCACGTAGGGGAGGCACTGCTTCCTCATAGAAATCACCATCTACTAAAAGCTGTGCCATCCGCTGTTTTCTTGCCGCCAACTCTAAATGTTTTCTTGCCTGCATAACTTGCTTTTCTTTAACCTCATCTTTTGCAATGAAAAATGAAGGCGAAGTATGCAAGATCTCTGTCGGGATATTGATAGTTAAAACACCAGATTTTGCTAAACGTTGGATAGTTGCAAACGTTTGGGAATCTAGAGTCTCTAAAACAACTGGCTTAACATTAGGGATATAAGATCTTTGCACATGTTGTTGCATTTTTTGCTGTATTTTCTTTTGTCCTTCATCAGGGGTTTTAGCTACAACAGCCAATACAGTATACTGACCACTTTCCCGGTTATGATGAGCCTGTAACAGATCGATATTATCTTTCATCTCTGCAAGCAACGTATTACAAAGATTGTATAAAGAATTGGATTTATCTGTTTGACTTTCGGTTATTGTATGGCTAATTGATTTTACTTGGGTAGGATCTACATCACTCATTGACCCCATCAAACTTTCCACGCGCTTTATAAAAGCGTTACGCCCTGAAGGCAACTTCATTTCTTTTAAACCACCCTCTCCTTCCAAAACACTTTTTGCCAACTCTTGTTTTTGTGCTAATACTGATAGCATCCGGTGCTCAATAGTATCTTCACACACCAAATTAATCACTTGCACTGAGCGAGTTTGATGCTTACGCCATGCTCTAGCGATACGTTGCTCCAGTTTCGCTGGGTTCCAGGGCAAATCCAGATTAATAACGATATTGGCATTTTGGAGGTTTAGTCCCACGCTACCTGAGTCAGTCGACAAAAATAAGCGGCAATCAGGATCTTCTTTGAAACGTTTAATGTTTTCGCGCCGCTTATGTTGCGGTACCAAACCAGTATGCCAAGCTACATCCAGACGTTTCTTTTGAGTAAGTTCATGCACTAACTGCAACATTCGCTCCCATTCAGAAAATATAAGAACCTTTGCAGTTGGATCAGTTAATAACTCTTCAAGAATATTTGTTAACTCATTTAACTTCGGCGAGCAACGACAGTCCGGATCCAAAATATATGGTGTATCACAGATCATGCGCATACAAGACAACCATCTTTGGAGATTTTTATGATCCTCTTTGCGCGCAGGCCGATGTTTAAGTTGAAGCAAAAGACGAGCAACTTTTAATTTATATTCTCCATAACGTTTATTTTGCTCATCATTCATGCCGACAAAATAGTTATTTATTGTGCGTTTAGGCAGCTGTCCTTCAACGTCACTCTTGCGTCGTCGCAACATTATGGGGAGCAAGCGTTTATGTAGCTCATCTAGATTTTTATAACCTATGGGCTTTCCCCGCTCATCTAATTCGTAAAACTCTCGGTTAAATTGAAATAATGGCCCAAAAAGATGAGGGTCTAAAAATTGTACGATTGAATAAATATCATCAATACGATTTTCTAGCGGGGTTCCAGTTAAAACAAAAGCGTATCTACTTTTTAATTGCTTAATTGCTACGGCAGTTTTTGTATGCCAATTTTTAATACGCTGTGCTTCATCAAGGATAATGACATCAGGAGCTAACAAACGTTGGATATCAGCACCATCTACAATAACTTGCTCGTAATTAGTTAAATAGAAAAAAGCTGATTTTTGGTATTGTCTTAATCTATGAGCACGTGGACCTTGCACAACAATGGTTGGCAGATCAATAAATTTGGTAATCTGTTCTTCCCACTCAGCTTTCAAAGAAGCAGTAGCAATAACCAATACCCGTTTGATATCCCTATTTTGCCGTAACAATTCACTCGCAGCAATTGCCTGCACGGTCTTACCTAAACCCATTTCATCAGCTAGCAATGCCCTCTCATTAAAAGCAAGATGCAGTATTCCATCTTGTTGATAAGAGTAAAGCGGATATTTTGTTATATTTAAATTCTTTTTACCACAGGCAACATCATTTAAAAAAACTTCCTTTGCTAATTGCTTATGGAGCAAACGTTTTCGATATTCAACAAAATAATCAATGCCACGGGATATCCTCACCTTTTGTTGTGGCAGGGAAGAAACCGCAGCACATAAAGCTGTATAAGCTGTGGTTGGTTCTCCTAATAAGGTATCATCATTGGAAAAAAGTGGTTCAATACATGCACGGATTTTAGGATTAACTTCTTTGGGCCATGCAACACAAATTGCTGATTTATGGACATCCCAGAAAATTTCAATTCGCGAACTTCCTTGAGAAGCAGCTTGTTTAAACAACCTTACCCCAGTTTTTTTTAGGCGAAGGAGAACATGTTCAATATGCTTGCAGGTGCCTAGCCCATTGGTACAATAGTCTGGGCAACTACATGAATTGATATTAGCCGATAATGAGCGTATCTCAATACAATATTGCCGATTTTGTTGAGAGCTAACCAAAAAGGTACCAAAATAATGCTGTGTTGCATCAACATTTTTGACATGAAATTTCTCAATTTCACCCCGCAAACGCCTCCTTGCTATTTCATCAACATCGGTTGTATTCCAATCACTAATATCTAGCTTAATATTTTTGCTCTGTTGAACACTTTTCTTTTTATTTTTTTTAGTATTTTTTAAATCCATACACTTGCTCCATCTTATTTGCACCGCTTCCAAAAACCATCATGAGCCTAAAATAATTACATAACGATCGGCACTCCATTTTGCATCTTGGCCCAAACTAAATCACGATAGATATGATTAAAACTGTCCAGATACAATCTACCACTAGCGCCATTCATCCCATAATCTGCATTATGAAAAAATTCATTTAGTCGAGATGATATTTTATAAGCATCTATTCCTAAAGCGTATAACCTTTTATTAGTTAGCCAACCACGATCATTAGCCGCAGCGATCTGACGGTAGATCTCTTGTAGATCTTGACTAAAGTAAGAAGGATCTTGCAGCACCCATGGCATATCACAAAAATAGACACCATCAACATCTTGGTCTTGATCTGGCTTATTTACTCCGCTATAGATAGACGAAATAGAGTAGGTAGGCAAATCTCCTGCATAGTAAAATTTCAGTAATGGCACAATCTGCCGCGCTAGAGATGAATTAGCCACTAAAAATATACCGTTAATATCTTGCCTTCTTGTAGACTTTTTAGCATTATCACCACGCTCTTTTTTAAGCTTGGGCACGCACAACTCATCAGCATCTTCAGCTAAAAATGGGCAAATTTGTTCAGCCAAATTAGCGGTACTATTATAATTCAAGGTGGCAACTACTTCACCACCCATATCTTCATATCTTCCTTTAAAAGCCATCACCACTTTATCACCCCAACTACCGCTAGGAGCAATAACTGCAGCCCGACTGATACCGCTTTGCACCATCTTTGCAGCAGCTTGAGTAGCTTCATCTTGCGGCAATAAACCAAATTGATAAAAATTAGCCGCATAATTATTGGTATAATCATCAAGAGTATTAAGCGCGATAGTAGGCACCTGAATCTGATCTGCAGCTAATAACTCAACATTTTTTTTGGTCAAAGGCCCTACGATCACTTCTGCTCCTTCATTTACCACTTGCTGATAAACTTCCCTAATATCCCTACCTGTAGTATCAATCATCTTGATTTTAAGATGAGGTCGATCATTGCGATCTTGATAATAAGCAGCTAAGAAACCATTGCGAATTGCCTGGGCGCTCGCTGACAGCGCTTTGTCAGTTAATGGTAAAAGTAAAAAAAGCTGATTAGGTTCAGCCTCAACAGAAAACACATTACGGCGAGCTTCCACTACCTCGGCTTTTTTGATATTTTGTAAACCAACTCCTCCACAGCCGGCAATTGCTAACCCTAAAATAAAAAAACTACATTTCATCACTCTAACCATAAAAACTCTCATGATAATTCTACCGAATCTTTAAGCTGGCTAGTCCAAGCAATACTAGCACTACCGTAATAATCCAAAATCTGACGATAATCCTTGGCTCTGGCCAACCTTTAAGTTCAAAATGATGATGAATGGGCGCCATTTTAAAAATACGCTTTCCGGTAAATCTAAATGAGGCAACCTGCAACATAACCGAAACAGTTTCTAACACAAATACCCCACCCATAATCATTAAAACTAATTCCTGACGAACAGTAACTGCAACCATCCCTAAAGCGGCACCCAATCCTAAAGCACCAACATCGCCCATAAAAATCTGAGCCGGATAGGTATTAAACCACAAAAACCCCAAGCCTGCGCCAACTATAGCACTACAAAAAACCGCTATATCTCCTACTCCAGACACATAGGGAATTAAAAGATATTTAGCAAAATTTAGATGTCCACTAACATAGGCAAATATTCCTAATGCTCCAGCGATCATTACCGTTGGTAAAATAGCGAGCCCATCTAAACCATCAGTTAAATTAACCGCATTGCTTGTTCCCACAATCACAAAACAAGCAAAAGGAATATAAAACCAACCCAAATCAATGAAAACATATTTAAAAAAGGGAATAATTAGTTGGGTATCAGTTCCTTGTTGGGAAGAAAAAAATAAAAAAGAGGTGGCAATGGCAGCCGCCAACGATTGCCATAAAAATTTTGTCTTAGCGGATAATCCCTTTGAATTTCTCAAAATCAACTTACGATAATCATCAACAAAACCAATCCAACCAAATGCAACAGTAACTAAAAGCACCATCCAAACATAACGACTACTTAGATCTGCCCAAAGCAAAGTACTAAAAATTACTGCAATTAAAATTAACACCCCGCCCATAGTCGGAGTCCCAGCCTTTTGTAGATGTCTTTGCGGCCCATCAGTACGAATTGATTGTCCAATTTGATAATAGGATAATTTACGGATAACCACTGGCCCTACCATTAATGCAATAATCAGCGCAGATAACGTCCCTAAAATACACCGCAAGGTAATATAGTGAAACACCGCAAATCCGCGATGATATGTTTCTAGAAATTTAGCCAGATAAAATAACATGTAAGTCCTCAACCATTGAGAATATTGCGATCATAAGAGGTAATTAAATTATTATTCTCACGATGCCTCTTGATAGCCAATAAAAATAAACGTTCTAATAAATCGGTAAAACTCTTGCCGGTTGGCTCCCACAGATAAAAAGATAGTGAACCAGGTATGGTATTTAACTCACACACATAGATCTCGTTAGTCGTCTGATCAATTAAAAAATCAATTCTAACCACACCACTACAACCTAAGTTAACAAAAGCACGTCTGGCTATCTCTTGGATTTTATTGGCCAAAGCCTCGGGGATTTCAGCAGGAATCTTTCTTTTGGCGTTACTCATACCTCCGGCAGTTTTACCCACTTTAACTCCAAGCTTGCCCTTCGATCCTCCTGCATATTTATCTTGATAGGAAAGAATCTCCTCAGTACGGGTCGGCTCTTCACAAACAGACACTTCCACAAAATCGCTATCCCCTAAAACTGCACAATTTACCTCCTTTAAATTAACCACCTTAGGCTCAACTAGCACCCTCCGAGACATTCTAACTGCAAGATCAATCGCATCTTCAAGTTCAGTATCATTGCTAACTAAAGTAACACCAATACTAGAACCCAAATTACCCGGCTTAACTATTAAGGGATAAGTAAACTTCGTCTTAATTTTGGTCATCAGCTCATCTTTAGCGCTTCGCCATTTTTCTCCATAAAACCAGATATGCTCTAAAACTTTAACGCCAATATTTTGTAACAACATTTTAGTGATGACTTTATCCATAGTAATAGCAGAAGACAAAACATCACAACCAACGTAGGGAATGCTCATGGTTTCAAATACTCCTTGCAAAACACCATCTTCGCCATTAGTACCATGAACAACTGGTAACACTAGATCAACATTAATAATTTTATCTTTAACGAAAACAATCTTTGATTCGCTATACAACTTAGCAGAGCCACTATTTTGATCTACATATACTCGATGACTTTTTGCTAACAATCTATCTAAATCTCGATAATTTTCTAGCTCAAATAAACCATTACCGGTATACCAAATTCCTTGTTTAGAAATATAAATAGGAATAATGTTATACTTACTCAAGTTAATTGCGTCAATACACTGTAAAGCAGACAAGATGGAAATTTCGTGCTCAACGCTTCTCCCGCCAAAAACAACTGCTACATTAAGTTTCATATCATTTACTCCCACTTTTCGCTGTAATTATCTGGAAGATCATTCTCAAACAAAACCACGTCTCCAGATTGCAAAATATCTTCAAGATGCTTTTTAGCCGCCGCAAAATCTTGAGCAACAAACAATTGATTGGGAGGATAGCTCTTATGCAATAATCCTTGTTGAATAGGTAAAGTTTGCTTCTCTCCTACCAAAATTACGTAATCACACACAGAAGCAATATTTTCACCAAAAGCTTTATTATATTCCTCCTCTTCCTCTCCAAGCTCAATCATACCAGGAGTAACAATGATCTTCCTCTTCCCAGCTATATCACCCAAAACCTCAAGTGCCATTTTACTTCCAATCGGGTTAGCATTAAAAGCGTCATCAATAAAAATAATATCCCTGCCTACTTTTTTTAACTCTAACCGATGAGGTACCGCTCTAACTTGTTTAATAGGATAAACCATATCGACCAACTCCACTCCCAGCTCGGCAGCAACAGCAATTGCGCCAACTAAATTGTGAATATTGTATCTGCCTAGCAGCTTGGTCTTAAATTCTTGCGTCACTTTATCTTTTGATCTTACCACAGTAAAATTACTTCCCGAACCATCAATAGCGAGTGCAGAAACCCTATAATCAGCCTCAACACTATCGACCCCATAAGTTACCACTCTAGCCTTAGTTAGACCAATTAAATCACGAGAATATGGGTCATCTAGATTAAAAAATGCCACTCCATTTTCCGGCAAAGATCTAATCAGCTCGCTCTTAGTGTTTTTGATATTTTCAATATTTTTAAATGTTTCAAGATGCTGCTTGCCAATAGCGGTAATGATTCCATATTGAGGAGTGACCAGCTCACAGATTTCTTGGATATCGCCTGGGTTTTTGGCGCTCATCTCTACCACAAAAATCTCATGGATTGGCTTTAGCTCTGTACGAATAATTTTAGTCACACCCATCAAAGTATTATAGCTACCGGGGGTTTTTAAAGTGTTAAATTTTTGTTTTAGTAACTCAGCAATTATATATTTGGTAGTGGTCTTACCAAAACTACCGGTGATACCGACAACCTTAAGCTTAGCAAAAGAACGTAGGTATTTATGAGCATCTCTGACATAACGACCCTGAATAAAATATTCTAACGGCCACAATATCCAATTGATAAAAATCAAGATAAAAGGCTGAAAAAAACCATACAAAATCAATACGACCAATGCCAACTCAAACTCAAATCCACCATTGATCGACAACAATAGCCATAACACTAAATATATTGCACCAAGCACAGCCATATTAGCAACCAAAAGCCGGATAACTCTAGGCGTAAATACCAGCGGTTTTTTTTCTGTTATTTTCGGTAAAGCTAAAAAATTCTTAAAATAAATTATCGTAAGTAAAAATAGCACCACCACCGGCTTATGAAAAAATATTCCCACTAATGCAAGTAATGGCTCAAGCTCCTTGACCCCAAAAATTTGCGATTTTCTTCGGTATAACCAAACCAGATATCGATCATTAAAATAAGAGTTTAATTGCAAAATATGCAGATGCCTTCTTAATTTCCAAATAGTAATCAACGCATGACCAGTTAAGGCAAGAACAAAAAACAACCATATACTGTAGGCAATAATAAACATAAGCTCTTATTTTTTAATCAGCTAAAAATCTATCAATCTCGTCAGTTACCGTCTTTAAATTATCTAAAAACGGGAAATGACCGCTTTTGGCAATCACCACCAATTTTGCATTCTCAATCAACCGCTGCATAATTCTACCAGCTGCAAGAGGAGTGGCATGATCTTGTTCACCCCATAGCAGCAAAGATGACAACTTTACCTTTTTTAGTAAACTACTAATATCTTCATTAACACTTTTAACTAAAATTGTGCGCATAACCCCAGAAGAGTTACGATAATCTTCCGAACCAAATTTATTTTGATATCCGGCTAATCTCCCCTTAAATAGAGGACCTATTATAGGTAAAACAAATAAAAACTTCACTAATTTAAAAAGATAAATTTTAAGCCTTACCATCCAGGATTTTGGCAACTTTACTCCTGCGCTACCGATTAAAATTAACTTCCTTCCGATCCCACGGGTAGCCAAAAAAAGAGCAATCTTGCCCCCAAAAGAATGGCCAAGCAAAATGGGATTATTGATTTTCAATTGACAAATAAATGCTTCAACTATGTTAGCATAATCAATACTAGCAAATACTCTAGGTGGATGCTCGCTTAACCCAAAGCCAGGCAAATCTAACAAATATAGCGTAAATTTTTTTGCCAAATGATCACTTAAACCGGCAAAATAACTAATATCTCGACCCCATCCATGAAGAAAAATCATGGGATCTCCTTGACCCAATACTTTGTAGCGAATGTTTATATTTTCTAGCCTAATAAACAAGATAACTCTCTAGCAATTAAACAGATCAATCCAACCAATTAACAACCACTCTAATATTATCTGGTGATTAAAATTAAACTTATTTAACAGATCTCTTCTCAAGTTAGATAAATTATCCTGGTAACTAAAAATATCAATAAGATTGGTTCGGCTTGCAAGCCTAGCTAACATCTTTTGTTGATCTATATTGATGATTTTATCACCAGCATTTAACTTGGTTTTAACCAAGTCACTAACTACTCCTAACAAAAACTCTATTAGCTTACCTAAATCAAAAACCAACATTTGCTCAATCAGCTCTACCAATACAGCGCGATCATCTAACACCCTTTCCAACTCAGCAAAAAGTATATCTCTTTTGAGAAAAATTTCATCTTCAATTAACATTAAAGCTTTTAAAGGAGATCTGTTAGCAAGAGCAATTAACAGACGATGATCTACTGACGATAATTGACTGCCAAGCCAACTTTCTAACTCAATATAATTAGGAGTTTTAAGGTTTACATTCTGGCACCTGCTACGAATAGTAGCAGGCAAAAGAGCACTTTCTGATGAAATTAAAACAATCAGGGTGTTTGGTGAAGGCTCTTCTAAGGTTTTAAGCAAAGAGTTGGCGGCTGCAACATTCATCAGCTCTGCCTGCTCAATAATTACCGCTTGCCACCCTCCTTGATGCGAAGTATTAGCTAAAGTATTAATTAAACCTCTAATTTGGTCTACCTTAATCAATTTACTGCCATCTTCTGGAGCGATAATAACCAGATCAGGATGATTATCCGCCCCCAACAACAAACAACCGCTACATTTTCCACACGGTTCTGATTTTGGAACTTGCTTTTGACAAAGCAGCACCCGTGCTAAATTTTTTGCTAGCTCCATCTTACCTAAACCAGACTCCCCAGTAAGCAAAATAGCATGAGGAAGACTCCCTTGATTATGACGCTGTACCAGGTTATCCCAAATATCTTGTTGCCAAAAGAAAATTTTACTCATCTGTCCGCCAAGCTTTAATCAGCTCTCCTACAATATTTTCTACCTGAGCCGCTACTTCAATCAAACCGTGGTTGGCATCGATAATCCTAAACCTTTTAGAATATCGTCTTGCCAATTCGAGGTAACAATTCCGTACTTTAGTAAAAAACGATTCATCCTCTTTTTCGATGCGATCGAGGTTACGATTTTTCTGAATTCTGGTTAAACCGACTTGAGCCTCAACATCAAAAAGTAAAGTATAATCTGGTCGTAAATCTTGTTGTACCCAATTTTCTAAAATAGCGATCTTTTCTTTGGCAATTCCTCTGCCTCCACCTTGATAGGCATAGGTCGCATCAGTAAAACGATCACAAATTACCCATTTCCCGTCAACCAAAGCGGGAATAATTACCTGGTTAAGATGCTGCGCTCTGCTCGCAAAATAAAGCAGCATTTCAGTATCAGGATGCATAGCCTCCTGATAATGGTCTAAAATAAGCGCGCGAATCCTCTCGGCTACCTCAGTCCCTCCCGGTTCTCGAGTCAAAATAAAATCTATCTGAGAATTTTTAAGCTGCGAGGTAATAAATTCAACCGCCGTGCTCTTCCCCGCCCCTTCTATGCCCTCTAATGTAATAAAATATCCTCTTTTCATCCTATTTCCTCAAAATATATTTTTTAATTGCCGAGTTTTGCTCTTGAAGTGAGCCAGAAAAATGATGGGTTCCATCCCCTTTAGCAACGTAGTATAGATATTGGCTAAAAATT
>CAZTPH010000022.1:0-13031 GCA_964614705.1 uncultured Coxiellaceae bacterium | reverse complement strand
TTAGATTTTCCATGCCTGCTGTATTAAGTTGTAATACCAAGGTATCACCAAAACGATCAACCACTAAACCAGACAATCCATCGCCCTCACTAAATATTAGTCGATAAAATGGTTCGCCAAAGCAGAGTTCGCGCCTACTTAACGCTTGCTCGATTTTATTAACAAAAAAATCTAGGCCGATCTCATCTTGAGGATCTCTAGTCAATAGACGGGCGCAAAGTAAAGTTTGAGGATTAATATATCCCTTGCCTAAAATTTTATTTCTAGAAGATCTGATCTCTACTATTTCGCCTGGGGTAAAATTCTTTAGCGGAGAAATCTTAGTATCGATCTCGTTACTATAGACCCACAAATGTCCAGCCAAAAGACGACGCTCTTCGTTTTTTCTTAAAATTATAGATTGCATGGCATGCATTCTATGCTAAAACTTAAATTTTTGATAGAGCAATAATTTACAAAGCTTGGCCTGACACCCAAATTTTGTTAAATTGTTATAAATACAAAGATGTTAGAGCAGACGATGAAACAACTAAATATACTAGATAGCAATATCGAAAACCAACCGCTAAAAGTTTTTGCTGAAAAAGCTTACCTTGATTACTCAATGTATGTAATTTTGGATCGAGCTCTACCTCACATTGGAGATGGCCTTAAACCAGTACAGCGTCGTATTGTCTACGCCATGTCGGAACTTGGCTTAAAAAATAGTGCTAAATTTAAAAAATCGGCGCGTACAGTTGGAGATGTCTTGGGTAAATATCACCCCCATGGTGATTCAGCATGTTATGAAGCGATGGTGTTAATGGCTCAAAATTTTTCCTACCGTTATCCACTAATTGATGGTCAAGGTAACTGGGGGTCAATTGACGACCCAAAGTCATTCGCCGCCATGCGCTATACAGAATCTAAGCTATCACGCTACGCTCAGACCTTATTAGAAGAGCTTGAGCAGGGAACTGTGAATTGGTCGCCCAACTTTGATGGTACATTATTAGAGCCCAAGCTATTACCCGCTAGATTGCCCAATATTTTGTTAAACGGGGCTTCTGGTATTGCTGTTGGAATGGCTACCGATATTCCTCCTCATAACCTAACTGAAGTTGTAAAAGCTTGTATCTATCTGCTTGATCATCAAAATGCTTCTATTGAGGATATTTGCCAATATATTAAAGGCCCAGATTTTCCTACTAGTGCAGAGATTATAACGCCGATTAGTGAAATTATTGCTGCTTACCATAGTGGCAGTGGCACAATCAAGATGCGAGCTACTTATACTGAGGAAGATGGTGAGGTCATAATTAATTCTCTTCCACATCAAGTATCTGGTACCAAAATCCAAGAGCAGATTGCTGAACAGATCCAAGCTAAAAAATTGCCTCTAGTAACAGATATCCGCGATGAATCAGACCATGAAAATCCTACTAGAATAGTAATAGTAATGCGCTCAAATCGGGTAGATGCTGATGAGTTAATGAGCCATTTGTTCTCTACTACCTCTTTGGAAAATTCTTATCGCATCAATCTAAATATGATTGGTATAGATGGTAAACCACAAGTAAAGTCTTTGGTTAAAATCTTAAAAGAGTGGTTGATCTACAGAACAGATACGGTAAAACGCCGTCTTAATTATCACTTAGAAAAAATCTCTACTAGGCTACATATTCTTCAAGGACTGATGATTGCTTATTTGAATATTGATCAGGTAATCAAAATTATTCGTAATGAAGATGAGCCAAAAGCAGTTTTAATTAAGAAATTTGCTCTCAGCGAAAAACAGGCAGAATCTATTTTAGAGTTGAAATTAAGGCACCTGGCAAAACTTGAAGAGATGGCAATTGTTAAAGAGCAAGGGGCTCTTGCTAAAGAACAAGCTGGTTTAGAACAAATTTTGGCATCGCCTACCAAGCTAAAACAGCTAATCAAACAAGAATTACAAGATGATATCAAAAAATATGGTGACGAACGTCGGTCCAATTTAGTGGTACGAGAAGAGGCTAAGCCACTGAGAGATGAAGAGGTATTACCTTCAGAGCCTGTAACCGTTATTCTATCCCAACAAGGATGGGTGCGTTTAGCCAAGGGGCATGAAATTGACCCATTATCTTTAAGTTATAAATCGGGTGATGCTTTTAAACAGGTGGCTTTAGGCAAAAGCAATCAATTGGCCATATTTATTGATTCTACCGGCAGAAGTTACTCGCTATTTGCGCACACTCTTCCTTCAGCGCGTGGACATGGGGAGCCAATAACCAGCAAAATAAATCTTCCTCCGGGAGCATCTATCGCAGGAGTGATTATGGGAGAGCCAGAACAGCTGGTTTTACTTGCTTCTAATGCTGGCTACGGATTTATTACTAAATTGCAAGAGCTGTGCACTAAAAATCGTTCGGGTAAAGCGGAACTTACAGTTGCCAAAAATTATGATGTGTTGCCTCCTCGCTTAATTACTAAACTTGAAGATCAATATCTAGTAGCAATCACCAATCTTGGCAGGATGTTAGCGTTTCCGGTAGCAAATTTACCTATATTAGCCAAAGGTAAAGGTAATAAAATTATTGATATTCCCAAGAAATTATTGCTTGCTAAAGAAGAGTATCTCTTTGATTTGGTTGTAGTAAGTGAAAACGACCGCTTGATGGTTATGTCACATAAACATCAGCTAACTCTAAATTTTAGCGAACTGGCCCAATATCATGGAGAAAGAGGCAGGAGAGGCAATAAACTTCCTGATAAATTTAGAGCAATCTCAGCTATCAAGACTGTAAAAAGCCCATAAAAAAACATCGTAACTTAATCAAAGTTTAACCTAAAAAGAGCAGTTAAAACCTACTGTGATTGATTAATATATTGAATCTAGCCATTTTTTTTGAAAATTTTTACTCGGGTACTTCCTGTACCCTCGCCCTAAGGGCCTGCCTACGGCAGTTGCAAAATTTTGCAATCCTGCAAAATTTGTACCTCACCGTGGGGGTTACCACTGTCTCGAAAAAATTTTCAAAAGAAAATATCTATCTTCAACATCTTAATCAATCTCGCTACGGTTTCAACCGCTCTTTTTAGGTTTAAGCATTGATTTTTTTAATAGCAAAAAATAAGTAGGAATTGTGCTTTATTAAGATATAGTATATATTATATCTTATATTAAATATAAATGAGGTAATTAGCATGTATAAGATTTTGATCTCTGTCCCCGATGATTTAGCTTCCAGGTTGCGTATTGTTATTCCAGCACGTCAACGCAGTAAAGTTATTGCTCACTTAATAGCAAAAGAGATTGAGCAGCGTGAAAAAAATCTATACTCATGTGCGTTAGAGGTAGAACAAGATCCACAAATAAATGAAGAAATGAAGGCATGGGACATAACCATAAATGATGGATTAGGGGAGAGCTAAAGATGACACGAGGAGATGTTTATTGGGTAGATTTAGAACCAACCAAGGGCGCTGAAATAAAAAAACTGCGTCCCTGTGTAATTATTAGTGCAACACCGATTAACAAAGCGCGACATACTGTTGTTGTTGTACCACTTTCAACTTCAGCTAAAGCAAGACCACCTATAGTAGTTGGTGTTATCTGCCTAGATAAGGCAGTTACAGCTGTTTGCGACCAAATTAGAACAGTAGACAAAAGTCGGCTAGTTAAAACTGCTGGAAAGATTTCTTTAAAAGACTTGGAAGCCTTAGAAGAAGGTTTGCGACAAGTACTTTCCCTTTAATAAGAATTAGAGACCTGTTTTGTATGTGCTAGTCAAAGCTTAAAATCTGATGCTCTACAGCAAAAATCCAAGCAAGGCAAATACAACCGCAACCAGCCAAATAATTAGTACCCTATTGATAATATCTAAAGCGGCGTGGTTTTCTTCATCTCCGCTATCGCCAGCATCCAAATCAAGAGCAGCCAAGCCTGATTCAAATGCGAACTTTCTTACACTATCAAGTCCGCCCCATAAATTGGCTAAACAGTAGTTAGATCCCTTACTAAATCTTCCTACTAAAGCATAACTAAATCCAACAAAGCGTGACGGCAGCCACTCTAAAATGTTTTGTAACTTTGCGGCAAATTTAGCTAGGTTAATATAATCAGAGCTTACTTTTAACGCTTGGTGCTTGATCAGGGTGATTAAAAAATAGCCGCTTAATCCGTAGATGCCAAAAAAGATAAACCAAAAGAGGCCAGCAAAAATCCGCTCAAAGGATTTTATTAGTATTCCTTTGCTTACTGATTTTTGTAGTTCTAACATATCACCTGAGAAGTCACTATCGACGAAATCACTAGCAGCAGCTATCGCGCCTTGTGTGTTTGATTCAGCTAGAGCCGTAAAATAAGGTTTTAATTTGTTCTTAAAATCTCTGGCGTCAACGGCCAAAAATAAAATTACCACCGCCATTAACAAGTCGTACAAGCCAAAGAAACTTCCTTTAAATACCAAATGTAAAATCAAAAATACTAGCCATACTGGAACGATTATTAAAGGTATAGCTAATCGACTATCTGGTTTTTTTAACACTCTATTAAGAGATTTTAAATATAGTTCAAACCATGCCGAACCAAATTGTCCGCCCAAATTAGCAAAACGCTGTAAAGATAAGCAAAACAAAATCGCTACTAGAGTCGTCATAAATTACCTCTCCTTTATTTAAGTTTTTGTACAACTTATCGATTTTCTTAGATTATACAGATTTTGTAGAAAATATAAAAAATTACAATTTAAATTGTAATTTAATTGTTAACATTATCATTTATTTTAATTTTTTCAATAGGATAGATCCAAACAACCAGATAAGATGAAGCGATAAACATAAACATAGTGACCGCTTGGATTAAATAAACTACCGAACGACTAACTAGTTCACTTCGATCAGCTAAAAATATTACTAATAGCGAAAACTCACTAATTTGACCTAAACGAATTCCTATTTCCCAAGAAACCTTATCGGCACTCTTAAATTTTTTTAATAAAAAGCGGAATGTTATGGGCTTTATTGCCATAAAAATTATGCTAAGAATTATCGCGGGAATTATAATTACTCCAAAGTAATGCAAGTTAAAACTAGCGCCGATCATAAAGAAGAATAATACCAAGAAAAAATCTCGGATGGGTTGCATCTGATCTGAAATATAGTTAATGATTGGGCTTGCGGCTATAGATATTCCAGCGATAAAAGCTCCTATTTCATACGAAAGTCCAAGTTCATAAGCAAGTTCTGCAATGCTTAAACACCAGGCAATTGCTACTAAGAACATATATTCTCGTACCTCAGAAAACCTGGAAAAAATTTTCTTTAATAGGTATTTTTCTACGAAAAATACAAAGGCTAAGATAGCAGGCAACGACAATAAAGCTATGGCGATATGAGTAATTGCCAGCCTACCATTATGTACCATCCCAATAGCAAGCAGTACCATGATAGCCACTAAATCTTGGAGCAGTAATATGCTGACCATAACTTCGCTGGCATATTGATCTCTGGTGGCAAAATCGTTGGGCAAAAGTTTTAGACTGATAATAGTGCTAGAAAACATCATGCACGAACCAATGATTAGATTTTCAGCGAGACTATAACCACACCAGTACCCAACAAAAAAACCAAAAATAAAAAATATGATCGAGCTAGCAGCGGTTATCCAGGCGGTTTTTCCAAGAGTTTTTAATAAATTTTGGGGTTTAAGGTGCATGCCTAGCAAAAACATTAAGAATATGATGCCAATATTGTCTACTTTATCGACCAAATCTACGTCAGAAACTAGCTTAAACCCCCATGGTCCAAAACCAATGCCAAAAAGCATATATGCTACCAAAAGAGATTGGCGCAGATAAAGTGCTAAAGTAGAGAAAATAGCAGCTCCAGCAAAGATTAGGAAAATAGTAAAAATTATCGAATGCTGTTCCATGTAGAAAAAATCACCCCTTAGAATATTTTTATCCAAGTCCAATGATACAAGACCTCAGCGAATTGGGCAAGAGGCACGCCGTTTGTTTGGATATTTTGGAGATCAATTTATGGGAAAAGTAAATACAATCGTTCTTATGCGTTCCCTTGACCAAATTCGATGGCATATCCCTGGCGAAATCAAAAATTGATTATCCAGATTACCCATTTTAAGTTATATTCTTCCTATGGGTAAGTTTAGGCGCGGTCCAATCATCTTAAAAGTAGCAGTTCCTTCCCCGCTACGTCATCTCTTGGATTATTTGCCTCCGGCTAATGTTGATTTAATAGCGATCAAGGAGGGGGTACGGGTAATGGTTCCTTTGGGGACCAAAAAGGTAATTGGTGTTATTTTAAAGGTGACGGATAGTTCAACGCTTGATGGTGCTAAACTTAAGCTGGCCGAGGCGATTTTGGATCAAGAGCCAATTTTATCTAATAAAATAATTGAATTAATTAATTGGACTAGTAGCTATTATCACCATCCTATCGGAGAGGTGATTAATCACGTTTTGCCCAAATTATTACGTGATAAAAAGCGTAAAAAGAAATTGGAATTACTTAATGAAGCTCCTGTAAAGCAAAATAAAATCAATAAAAATACCATTGAGCTCAATCAAGAACAGCAAGATGCAATTAACGCTATTAATCAGGGTATAGACAAATTTATTGTTTCTTTGTTAGATGGAGTTACAGGCAGTGGCAAAACCGAAGTGTATTTAAGAGTTATTGCTGAAATTATCGCCCTTGGAAAACAGGCTTTGGTTTTGATTCCAGAAATTAATCTTACTCCACAGACATTAGCCAGATTTTCGGAACGTTTCGCTGTACCTTTGGCCGTTTTTCATTCTCGTTTAACCCTAAAAGAACGTTTAATATCCTGGCAGATGGCAAGATTAGGGATCGCGCCTATTATTATCGGTACCCGCTCGGCTATTTTTACTCCACTAAAAAATCCTGGAATTATTATTGTTGATGAAGAGCATGACTTGTCTTTCAAACAGCAATCTGGACTAAGATATTCCGCTCGTGATCTGGCTGTGGTTAGGGGAAAATTGGAAAATATCCCGGTAGTACTTGGGTCTGCTACGCCTTCAATTGAAAGCATCTATAATGCCAGGCGAAAACGCTATCAATTGCTTAAACTTCCAGAGCGGGCCGGCAAGGCGATTCACCCATCGTTTCATTTGATTGATATGCGTAGTCAAAAGTTAAAGCATGGGATCGCTGAGGGGTTGTTGTTGAAGATTAAAGGGCATCTTAATAATCATGGCCAGGTGCTGGTATTTTTAAATCGCCGCGGTTATGCCCCTGTATTAATTTGTCATAGCTGTGGGTGGGTTGCAGGTTGCAAAAGTTGTGATGCAAAGATGGTTTATCATCAGAAACATAATCATTTGCGCTGCCACCATTGTGGAATAGTTAATCAAGTGCCAGCCAAATGCCCGGCGTGCGGGGGAGAGAAATTATTTAAACTTGGCGCTGGAACTGAGAGAGTAGAAGTTGCTTTGCAGGAGATTTTCCCAGACGCCAAAATAGTTAGAATAGATCGTGATACTACCCGTCATAAAAATTCATTAGAAGAAATTTTAGATAATATTCAACAAGATAGGTATCAAATTTTGATCGGGACCCAGATGCTTGCTAAGGGGCACCATTTTCCCAAGGTAACTATGGTGGCGGTGCTAAACGTTGATCAAAGTTTATTTAGCTCGGATTTTCGTTCTAGTGAACATTTAGCACAATTAGTTATTCAGGTAGCGGGGAGAGCAGGCAGGGTGGAGCATCCCGGAGAGGTTTATCTTCAAACTTATAATCCTCACCATCCGTTATTACTTAATTTGATTAATGGGGGGTATCATGGGTTTGTTGATAATTGTTTTTCCGAGCGGCATAGCGCAGGTTTGCCGCCATATTCTTATTTATCTTTATTACAGGCTGAAAGTAAGGTGCAAGATAAAGTAACGGAATTTTTAACTGAGGTGCGTTCTAAATTGGATAGCATGGCTAAGGGTTTTAGGCTAGAAGTTTTTGGTCCAATTCCGAGTATAATGGAGCGAAAAGCCGGTTATTTTCGCATGCAACTACTCCTCCAAGGGAAAAATAGGGATGATTTGCGTAAAGCCTTAGATCTACTTTTAGAGATAGTTGCGTCTATGAGAATTCCAGCAGGATTACGTTGGTTTTTGGATGTTGATCCATTAGAGATGGGGGGGTAATTATTTTATTGCTTGCAGTTGCCGTAGCGTTTAGAATGGCGGAATTATAAGTACCTGTTAGGTAGCATGAAAGAGAAAAGCTCAAAAAAGCTTAAATTTGACGAGACTAGGCTTTGTCAAGCAACAGATTTTATAATGAATAATTGGGATGAGCTGATGAGCTCTTTGCCTGGCCATGTGCATTTTAAGGACATTAATTGCCGTTATGTATGGTGTAACCACCAGTTTGCCAAACTACTAAAGCTTGAGGATCAGTTGCAAATATTTGGTAAAACGGATTATGATTTTTTGCCGCACGATTTGGCCGATCAAGTATTTGCTAATGACCGTAAAGTTATGTCGCATGGTAGTTATTTTTATGGTGAGGAGCAGGCTTTTAATACTAGTGGTGATGCTATTTATGCTACCTTAAAAGCGTCAGTGCGAGATAAAAGTGGCAAAGTAGTTGGCCTATTTGGATTTTCCATAGATATAACTGAACATAAAAGAACAGATGATCAGCTTAAAATAGAAAATGAATCGAAGGAGAAAATATCAAAAAGTATTGAAATGCTAGCTTCTAGTATAGCGCACGACATTAGAACACCAATTGCAGTTGTTGGTATAAATGTTGATAATTTAAATTTGGCGCTTAATAAAATATTGGATGAAAATGACGCACGGGATGTTATTTTTGGGTATATAAAAAACATCAAGTCATCAATTGATAATTTTTCTAATATTATCAATATGTTGATGGTAAAACTAAGGAGTGTAGTAAGCTATCCATCTTGTATTCGAGATAACCGTTTCAATGTTGTATCAATGAAATCTACCATTAACGACGCTCTGGCTGAGTATCCATTTTATCCTGGAGAGCGTGGCTTGGTAGAGTGGGTAGATGATGGCCATGATTTCGAATATCTTGGTAATTATATGCTCACAAAACATATACTATTTAATTTGATCAAAAATGCATTGAGAGCAATAAAAGAGATAGGTAAAGGGAAAATTTATTTAAATTTAAAAGGCAACGCTAAATATAACCATTTGATTTTTAGGGATACAGCAACAGGTATATCTGCAAAAAAACTCAAAAATATCTTTAAGCCATTTAACAGCAATCATAAAGAAGGAACTGGTCTTGGGCTTGCCTTTTGTAAAAACACCATGCAGTCTTATGGAGGAGATATTACGTGCAAATCTAAGGAAGGTGAATATGCTGAATTTACTTTAAAGTTTCCTAAGGTTAACTAGATTAGTTTTTAAAGTACCACAAAATTACTATTTCCTACTTGCTAGGCCGCGTAGATTTTCTTTAATAAACATATCAATACCTCCGTCCAACACTGTTTGGGTGTTTCTAGTTTCGGTGTTGGTTCTTAGGTCTTTAACTCTTGAGTCATCGAGAACGTAAGAGCGAATTTGGCTTCCCCAGGTTATATCTAGTTTGGTAGACTCTAGTTCAGACATTTTTTGCTTTTGTTTTCTTAGTTCTAATTCGTAAAGTTTGGCTCGCAGTTGTTTCATTGCTTTGAGACGGTTTTGTTGCTGTGATCGTTCGCTTTGACATTGAACGATAATTCCCGTTGGGTTATGTTTAATCCTAACAGCAGAATCTGTTTTATTAACATGTTGTCCGCCGGCTCCTTGAGCTCGATAAGTATCGATGCGTAGATCAGCAGGGTTGATTTCTATTTTAATTTCGTCATTAACTTCTGGATAAACAAAAACCGAGGCAAAAGAGGTGTGTCTTTTGTGGTTTGCATCAAATGGGGATTTGCGCACTAGACGATGAACGCCGGATTCTGTTCTTAGCCAGCCATAAGCAAAGTCACCGCTAAATTTAACCGCAGCACTTTTTATTCCGGCTACTTCTCCTGGGGATATTTCCAAGACTTCTACTTTAAATTGGTGCTGATCGCCGAATCTTAGATACATTCTGAGGAGCATTTCTGCCCAATCTTGAGCTTCAGTTCCCCCAGATCCCGATTGAATATCAAGGTAGGCGTTTTCTTTATCCATCGGCTCAGAAAACATGCGTTCAAAATCTAGTCGAGAGATTTGCAAAGATATTTTTTCTATCTCTTGATCTATTTCGGTTATTGCTTGTTCATTATTGGGTTCTTCTAGGGCGATTGCAAATAGTTCTGCCAGGTCTTGAGAGTTGGCCGAGATCGACTCTAACTCATTAATAGTGTTTTCAAGTTGTACCTGTTCTTTGCCAAGGAGCTGTCGTTTACTTAGGTCTTTCCAAGTTTCGGGATTTTCAAGTTCTCTTAAAATGGTACTTAGACGCTCTTTTTTTTGTTCGTACTCAAAGGTACCCCCTAAGCGCCACCAGTGCCGCTTTTAGGTCATTGATTTTATTGGGTATCAAGCTAATGTCGATCATAATTTTGTAGAATACGTAAATTTGTAATTTAATCAAGTAATAATAAGGTTTGTTAAATTAGCAGTTGAAGGAAAAGTTATTTTTGTTAAAATGTCAGTAGTGTTAATTAAATGAGAGGTTGTTTGGGTCTTGTATCTTTGGGCGACAAAGATAGTCAGGGCGTAGTTAGTAAAGTGCTGGGCTTTTTTCTTAGTTACAGAAAAAGCGCAGGCGTTGTAGTTGCTTTGCTGATTGCTTTGGTTATTGGTGGGTCGCTTATATTTGGATACAACAGGAAGGCTGATAGTCCCGAGATCAAGCAGAAACAAGGAGAGTTATTGGTGGCCGCAAATGTCGGAGTGGCTGCTCCTGCTTTGCCTGCTACGAAATCTACGGTTATTTTAGTTAAGAAAAACGATACCTTAAGCAAAGTGTGTAAGCGTTTCGGTATAGATGAAAGGAGCGCTAAGCGTCTATTATCCCTAAAACAAGTTAAGTCACTTGATGCCTTACGTGTTGGTGATCAAATAACTGCAACTTTTGACCAATCAAGTAATAGTATTCAGAGTTTAGTTTATAACGTTAATCCGCTTAAACAATTACGCATTAATTTTAAAGATGGTGTCCCATATGCTGTTATTAACCACATTAAGCCAGTGGTTGTGGTTAAGTATGCTTCTTCTAATGTTGACAGATCCATATATTCTTCTGCGAAAAAACATGGGGTATCTAGTAAGTTGATGAGGCAGTTCGTTACTATTTTTAGTGATAAAGTTAATCCCAAAAAAATCAGTGGTAGTGACCGATTTAGCTTGTTTTACAAAGACTATTTGGTTGATGGTAAGAAGGTAAAAGATAGTGAAATTTTAGCAGCTGAGCTTACTCACAGAGGTACGCCCCATCGAATAATAGCTTTCAAAGACAAACAGGGTAGATCAGGTTTTTATACCCCGGATGGTAGAAATATAAAATCATCTTTTGTTAGATATCCGCTTTCTAGTTTCAGAAAGATCAGCTCTAGGTTTTCTATGAATAGGGTGCATCCTATTTATGGCGTAGTGCGCCCGCATTTGGGTGTTGATTTCGCAGCTAGCGTTGGCACCCCTATTAAAGTAACTAGTAATGGTAAGGTGGTTTTTGCTGGCAACAGAAGTGGCTATGGCAGGGCAGTGATAGTGAAAAATGGTATCTATTCTACTTTGTATGCTCATATGTCACGTTTTGCTACTAGTTCTGGTAAGTATGTCAAGCAGGGAGATGTTATAGGTTATGTTGGTTCTAGTGGTTCATCAACCAGTCCGCATCTGCACTATGAATTCCATGTTAATGGCGTTCATCGCGATCCGCTTAAGGTTAAGTTGCCTGGTGGGGAGATGATTGCTAAAGAGTATCGTAACAAATTTTTTGCCTTATCCAAAAATATTGTTGCGCAGCTAGATGCGCATCACCTGGCAAACAGAAGTTTTGCGATGCATAATGCTGCTATTTTTGAATAGTTTTTTTCATTTTACCCATGATGAATTAAAAATATCTGCAGGATTTTGAAATATTGTTTATACTACATTAGTCTTTTTTATTTATGCATTATTAAATGCCTTGTAAATCAGTGAGTTATTCTTATTTTGCTATAGGCAAAAAAAATAGATGAAAGTTGTTGACTTGTGGTTTTAAATTAGTAGAATGCACGGTCTTACCTATTTGTATAGGACAGTTCTTTAAATTAATTAGAAACAATTTGTGTGGGCGCTCATGTCAGTTTTAGATAATTAATTATCGATATGAGTGACTATATAGTAATAGACAGTAATTCATTTCGAGCTTAAATTTTTGCACTAAGTTTCTTTAGTGTGAATCAAACTTTCCAATTGAAGAGTTTGATCCTGGCTCAGATTGAACGCTGGCGGCATGCCTAACACATGCAAGTCGAACGTGAAAGAGGGGCAACTCTCGAGTAAAGTGGCGGACGGGTGAGTAATACGTAGGAATCTGCCCTAGAGTGGGGGATAACCTGCCGAAAGGCGGGCTAATACCGCATGATCTCTAAGGAGCAAAGGGGCCCCGTACTTGTACGGGGTTTCGCTTTAGGATGAGCCTACGTCGGATTAGCTAGTTGGTAGGGTAAAGGCCTACCAAGGCGACGATCCGTAGCTGGTCTGAGAGGACGATCAGCCACACTGGAACTGAGACACGGTCCAGACTCCTACGGGAGGCAGCAGTGGGGAATATTGGACAATGGGGGCAACCCTGATCCAGCCATGCCGCGTGAGTGATGAAGGCCTTCGGGTTGTAAAGCTCTTTTGGCGGGGACGATGATGACGGTACCCGCAGAATAAGCCCCGGCTAACTTCGTGCCAGCAGCCGCGGTAAGACGAAGGGGGCTAGCGTTGTTCGGAATTACTGGGCGTAAAGCGCACGTAGGCGGGTCGTTAAGTCAGGGGTGAAATCCCGGAGCTCAACTCCGGAACTGCCTTTGATACTGGCGATCTTGAGATCGGAAGAGGTGAGTGGAATTCCCAGTGTAGAGGTGA